>NZNP01000013.1 GCA_002694945.1 Gammaproteobacteria bacterium | reverse complement strand
AAAACCATTAGGCATACGACGTATCTGCTTCACATGCGCGTGGCATGCAAGTCCACCGCCCTGTGCTTCTAGATCAGCTAAAAAAGCCGTCATAAGTCCGTGGGAATCAACGATTCCAGTAGAAGGAGACATCAGCGCCATAGTCGCGTAAACATTTGGCTCGATAGCCTTCAAATGCCTCGCACTCAAATACCTTAGATCACAAACACCATTCGCTTTCGCCTTTCGCTCTATTTGCTCGAGTTCTGGTTCCTCTGCCACCGATGTCGCGACAATCAGCTTGCCTATCGCACGATGGGCAATACCTCGAGAGGCGCAGTATTCGTAAAGGAGAGACTTTCCTCTAACGCAAAGACGCGCTTTTAAGGAATCTTCAGCATAATAAATACCCGCATGTATCACTTCACTGTTACGACTACTTATACCTTCCCCAAATTTGGCACCCGACTCCAGCACCATAACTTGATGTCCATCCGTCGAGAGCTGTTTTGCTACCGCAAGCCCGACGACACCTGCACCGACTACGCAAGTCTCAATAAAATCCAAATTCGACATGAGACTATTATGATGCTTTCGAGACGATGGTAAAAGCAGGACCATGGACTGCCCCGGAATTCAAATTGTCCAGATAAAAAAGGGACCCAGATTGGGTCCCCGTTCCGAAGTGAAGGAGGTAAACCTCGGAAACGACTAAAAACCCAAGTGTATCTGCATATTCTGATTGGAAACCTCGCAGGCTTGAGCTACCGCCGGCCCAAACAAATCGCCTCTACGAATACTCTGCGTGCCATAGTCTTCAACTTCGTTAAGCATCATTTTCAAATGATGGCAAATCATCTTTCCCGTCCTCCGCTTTAAATCGCTGCGCTTTGTGGTCCGCATCTTTCTAGCGGCCACCATCGCTTGCTGCGAATGAAATTGAACGCTCGGATGCTTCTTTAGTGAGCTCCCTAAAGGAGCTACCTGCTTTGGTCGATTAGAATTATCTGCGGACTTCATATATACACCAAACGACTTACTGTATATTTTAACAGTATCATTATGCTGATTATTTGTACAGTACTTTTATCATTCGCGCCGAAATGAAATCTTGTTATTACTCGCTGTCGCAACAATCTTGTCACCAGCGCTAAATTCACCCGATAGAATCAATTCAGCGAGCGGATTCTCCACGTGTCTCTGAATAGCACGCTTCAGAGGCCTTGCCCCGTAAACGGGGTCGTAGCCAAGCTCTACTATCAAATCGATCGCCGATGCGTTGAAATCAAGTGTTACCTTTGAATCGGCAACTCTCGATTTCAGAATATCAAGCTGAATAGCAGCAATCCCTGTGATCTGATCGCGATCGAGAGAATGGAATACCACTGAATCGTCGATGCGATTGGTGAATTCAGGGCGAAATGACTGACATACGACTTCCATGACGGCAGCGCTAATTTCGTCGTAGCCTCTACCCGACATTGACTGAATTAAATCCGAGCCTAAATTTGACGTCATTATCAAAACGGCATTACGAAAGTCTACAGTTCTTCCATGACCATCTGTCAGCCTGCCATCGTCTAACACCTGCAGCAGAATGTTAAAGACATCAGCGTTAGCTTTTTCGATTTCGTCAAGTAGTATCACCGAATAGGGCCGGCGCCGAACAGCCTCTGTTAAATAACCACCTTCTTCATAGCCCACGTAACCCGGAGGCGCTCCGATCAAACGAGCAACTGAGTGTTTTTCCATAAACTCCGACATGTCTATGCGAATCAACGCTCCATCTGAGTCAAAAAGACACCGAGCAAGCGATTTAGAGAGCTCAGTCTTACCTACACCGGTTGGCCCGAGAAACAGAAAAGAGCCATTGGGACGATCGGGATCGGAGAGCCCAGCCCTAGATCGTCGAATTGCATTAGCTACAGCAATAACAGCTTTAGATTGCCCAACCACCTGCTTGTGGAGTTCGTCTTCCAGCAACAGCAATTTGGCTCGCTCGCCTTCTAGCATTTTTGCAACAGGAATGCCTGTCCACTTGGAAACAACTTCCGCAATTTCATCTTCAGTAACGCGGTTGCGCAATAGTGTCTTACTTGATCGATCAGTTCGCTGCGCGGTTTCGAGTCGACGTTCCAGTTCGGGTATACGCCCGTACTGCAGTTCTGACATACGAGTAAGATCACCTCCTCGTCTGGCTGAATCTAACTCTATCTTGACCTGCTCCAGGTCTTCTTTGATCTGTTGAGCCCCTTGTAGAGCAAGCTTTTCTGCACTCCAAATACTGTCAAGATCTGCGTACTCCCTTTCCGACTCATCTATTTCATCATCCAGGTTTCTCAGCCGTTGACGTGAACCGTCGTCTTCCTCATTTTTTAGTGCTTCACGCTCGATTTTCAACTGAATTAAACGCCGTTCGAGCCGATCCATATCGGCAGGTTTGGAATCCATTTCAATACGAATAAGGCTTGCTGCCTCATCCACCAAGTCAATGGCTTTATCAGGTAGATGTCTGTCAGTAATGTAGCGGTAACTGAGCTGCGCTGCTGCGATAATCGCTGGATCCGTAATGTCGACACCGTGGTGCACTTCATAACGCTCCTTGAGGCCTCGCAGAATAGCGATAGCATCGTCTACCCCAGGCTCATCGACCAAGACCTTCTGAAATCGTCTCTCTAGAGCCGCATCCTTCTCGATGTAATCGCGATATTCGTCCAAGGTGGTAGCACCGACACAATGAAGCTCCCCTCTCGCAAGTGCAGGCTTTAGCATGTTGCCAGCATCCATGGCGCCTTCCGCCTTTCCAGCCCCTACCATTGTATGAATTTCGTCAATGAAGAGGATAATCTGGCCTTCCTGTTTAGCCAGCTCATTTAATAGGGCTTTAAGACGTTCTTCGAATTCTCCTCTAAACTTTGCTCCAGCAATGAGTGCCCCTAAGTCGAGTGATAGAACCTTTTTTTCTCGTAATCCCTCTGGCACCTCACCATTGACAATTCTTTGTGCGAGCCCTTCGGCTATCGCTGTCTTGCCCACACCAGGCTCACCAATTAACACCGGATTATTTTTCGTGCGCCGTTGCAGGACCTGGATAGTTCGACGTATTTCGTCGTCTCTTCCTATTACAGGGTCAAGCTTGCCCCGTTCAGCACGATCCGTCAGATCAATAGTGTAATTTGCTAAAGCCTGCCTGGTGTCTTCGGCATTCGAATCTCTCACAGTCTCTCCACCTCGCATCTGTTCAATCACTCGAGAAAGCTGTTCACTTTGAATCTGTGAAATTTTTAAGAGCTCACCAACACCNGTTCGATCATCCATTAAGGCCAGCAGCACCGTTTCACTCGCAATNAAATCATCTCCAATTTTCTGGGTATGCNTATCTGCAANATTCAGAATTCGTCCAAGATCANGCGATAATTGGATATCTCCATTGTTGTTCCTTATCTTCGGCAAATCTCCTATNAGCTGACCTAACCCTCGCTCCAACGCGTCTTTGTCGGCACCCATCTGACTCAATATCGTGCTGACAGCGCCACCCTGTTGCTGCAGAAGTGCCTGGGCTAAATGGGCTGGCGCNATGCGATTATTATCATTTCCAACCGCTATTGACTGAGCGTCGGATAAAGCTTCCTGCAACTTATTGGTAAACCTATCTATTTGCACGATTTAAACCCCCGCTTGTTTTCTCCATCCTGTAATGGGGTCATAAATACCTGGTTCAAGTCTCTTGCCTAAAGCCCAATGCTATGACAATTTGCGCGCAACCTATCGGACTGCCGCAATGATCCTACAGGCCTTTGATAAGACCACCCTACCAAATTCAGACGCCATTCAAACGCAACCCTTTTTGANTTCCTTGGATTGATAATGGCCTCAAAAAGAGCCGCTGCGTTCCACCAGGCATTTACCNCGATAGTTGTCATTTTAACCATCGGCACCTGNTTAACTGACTCAAGGATACTGAGNTTAGGTATGTTTTGCGCCTGCATGCTTGTCTTTATCGCACAAACACTCAACTCTGANATACGNGCCGCTATCGATCCAATCAGGCTGGAACAACATGATCAATCAAAAATAGCCAAGGTTTTCGACTCGTTCAAGGTTATGATCTATCTTCTGATACNAGGCACNGTCTGGATCANTATTTTTTCTNCATATCCAAAGCTTGAATCATGTCTGACAAAATATACATAACGCCTGNAGGCGCAAGGCAGTTACGAGATGAACTGAACGAACTATGGCGAGTAACTCGCCCAGAGGTCACGAAAAATGTAAGTGACGCGGCGGCTTTGGGAGACCGTAGCGAAAATGCGGATTATATATACGGCAAGAAAAAGTTACGGGAGATTGACAAGCGAATCCGTTATCTAACNAAGCGACTAGACAATTTGCACATCGTAGANAGATACCCCGACAANAAGGAAACCGTTTACTTTGGCGCATGGGTGAGACTGGAATCTGAAGATGGCGAAATCAAAAATATACGAATTGTAGGTTCAGACGAGTTCGATCCAAAAAAAGGTTGGATCAGCATAGAGTCACCGATGGCAAAAAGCCTGATTGGAAAACAACTCGGTGCTCAAATATCGCTCGACCTGCCCAGCAAAAGAATCGACTATGAGATTCTCGATATCCGTTACGAACCAATAACAAAATGAGTTATCAGCGAAAAAATATCAAAAATATGATGGGTTACGCCAGCGGTGAGCAACCGACTGATCCAAATACCCTCAAACTGAACACTAACGAAAATCCTTATCCGCCAAGTGAGAGAGTTACTGAGGTAATTCGGCAATTTGACCCGGCTGCCCTAAGACGCTACCCACCGCCGAATGCTGTCAAGTTTCGCCAACTGGCCGCTAAGCTTCATGGTGTGGACACAAGCAATATAATAGCGACTCGGGGTGGAGACGAATTGCTTCGTCTTGTTATCACAACTTTTGTTGAACCCGGTGAATCCATTGGCGTCACTAAACCAACCTATTCGCTCTATCCTGTACTTGCAAAAATTCAGGATTGTCCTCTAGTCGAAATCGAGCTCTCAGAAACTTGGGCGTTACCCGAGTCCTTCCCTGCTGAAATGAACAAAGCAGGGGTGAAATTAACTCTGCTGGTCAACCCTCACGCCCCAAGTGGCGTATTAATGCCAATTGATGCCGTCAGCCAGCTTGCAAGCAAACTAGATTCANTTCTTCTTTTGGATGAAGCCTATATCGATTTTGTTGATCACGAGTATCAATCGGCCAACTTGATAAACAAACACGACAACCTAATTATACTGAGAACTCTTAGCAAAGGTTATTCGTTAGCCGGACTGAGATTCGGTTATGGCATTGCTCCACAAGAGTTGATAGAGCCTATGCTGACCAAAACCAAAGACAGCTATAACCTGGATCTACTCAGTCAGGAAATCGCAGCGGTTGCCATTGAAGATCAATCGTCTGCTAAAGTCACGTGGGAGCTTGTTGTCAAAGAGCGCCAGCGGCTTCAAGCTGCACTTGAGACGCTAGGCATGCCAAGCCCACCCAGTCAGACTAATTTCCTTCTAGCAACATCGCCAGTCGATGCAGAACAGGTCTATCGACGATTAAGAGATAGACAAATCTTAGTAAGATATTTCGCTTCACCTAATTTAGAGGATAAGCTTCGTATTTCTGTAGGGACACCTACAGAAAATGAACGTCTGCTTTTGGCAATTAGAGAGATACTGGATAACTACTGAATGATTTTGACCGATATCGACGATATAAGGCATACGGGAGTCATCGTACTAAGGCCCAATAACTCTTGGAGCTGGCGTGCGAATGTACTTTTCTTAACGGCTTTTATGGTGCTNTCCCTAATTATATCTACTGGCTTCCTGATGGCAGGCGCTTGGGTCGTCCTTCCTTTTTCACTTTTAGAAATAATAGTCGTCGGGTCCTGCATTTATTACTCAGTTAACCAGTGCTCNAGGCAGGAGGTTATTACGGTTACGGATCACGAAGTCAAAATCGAGGCTGGAGTCCGAAAGCCTAATAATAACCAAACTTTTCAACGGGCATGGGCTAAATTTTTAGTGCAGAAAGCTCAGAGGCCCTCGGAAGGCCCTGTTTTGTCGATTCGCTCCCATGGTAAAACCACTGAAATAGGCAGTTTCCTCAACCGGAGAGATAAAGAAGACCTTGTCTCGCAGCTGAGACGAATAGTACCCCGTTAATTTTTAGGAGTATCGACTAAACGCATCAATCCTTCCTGAGCNACAGACCCCACTAATTCACCTTGTTCCGTGAACATACTAGCTCTAATGAAACCTCTAGANCCCGCGGACGCTGTGCTTTCCATCGCAATAAGGATCCACTCATCAAAACTAAAAGGTTTATGAAACCACATCGAGTGATCAAGACTGGCTGTCATCAGTCCAGTCATCCAAGATTGTCCATGTGGTAATTGCGCAGTGCTTAATAATCCCATATCAGATGCGTAAGCTAGCAAACACTGATGCCTGGCATAATCGTCTCCGAGAGGTTTCTTTGAGCGATACCAAATATGTTGTACCGGTGCCATCTTCACTGGCAGCGCGTAATTTACGTTCTCGACCCTTCGCATTTCAATAGGACGGTCTCGCTTCTGATGCTTTAACATCTCATCAGTGTAAAGGTGTTTATTCTTCTCCAGCACCTCTTGCTCAGTCGGCAAATCATCCGGCGACGGCACTTCCGGCATAATTGCCTGGTGGGACAATCCTTCCTCATGAACGTGGAATGATGTATTCATCGTAAAGATAGCCTCGCCTTTCTGTATTGCGACAACGCGACGTGTCGTAAAACTCCCGCCATCACGAATTCGATCGACTTCATAGATTATTGGTAAGTCAGGGTCACCAGGCCTCAGAAAATAACCATGTAAAGAATGACACGGCCTTTCTTCTACCGTGCGCAGCGCCGCAATAAGGGCCTGTCCAATGACCTGACCTCCAAAAACCCGGCCTGAACCCATCGACTCCGAGAAACCTCGGAACAAGTTGGTTTCTATCCTCTCTAGATCAAGGTGTTCAAGGACTGAATCAATTAAGGTCAAAATTCGCTCCAAGGGAAAAAGCGNTGCACCTTAACAGCAGCAAGCACTCATGTCAGGTCTGTTTGGTAATTAACAGGCACAAGAAATACCAATAATCACTTATAATTAATGCGCACTAAAAATAGAGCCAATNNANATTAAGAAGTATCTCCCCTCAAAAGACCAAATCAGCAAGGTGCGCTCGCTGCAATTCCTTGGGANGCTGATTTTGGAACCGAACTTGTGGCACTTCAATCGTCACTCTTTATCCTACGCCGCGTTAGTGGGCAGCCTTTGCTGCTTCTTGCCTATACCATTCCAAATGGTGCCCTGTGCTGTTGCATGCATATTGTTAGGATGCAACATACCTGTAGCTATGTTGCTAGTATGGATAAGCAATCCCGTCACTATCGGCCCCATGATGTACTTCGCTTACCGGGTCGGATTGACGATTCTAGGCATGGAAACGCCAAGTATTCCTGAGTCACCAAACTTCGATTGGTTTTTTGAGCAACTCTTGGACATCTGGCAACCATTGATTGTNGGCTGCCTAACGTGTGGTCTTATTGCAGGTCTCATAGGTTTTTTTGGTGTGCGATCCTACTACCGTTGGAAGATTATGCGCTACATTCAACAACGTCGGCAGCGGTAACTGTTATTCGTAACGAAGAATTTCTAGAGGCTCCAGTCTTGCTGCTCGACGGGCAGGCTGAAATGTTGCGACTGCTCCTATGAGCGTTGTTAGCCCAACAATTGCCAGTATATCTTCCAGTCTGGGATCAGTCGGAACCCTATCAAAATATGTCCCCTCGACAATACTAAAACCAAAAAAACCTTCGAGATANGCAATGATATCGGGCGCATAGAANGCCAGCGGCAAGCCGAAGATCAATCCAGCAAANACCCCGGCGAGCGTAACAATGGACCCTTGCATAAAGAAGAGCTCCAGCACCTGACGGTCACCCATGCCCATTGTACGCAGAATCGCTATCTCGCGACGTTTTGCATTGACCATCATACTCAATCCAGCAACTATACTAAAAGAGGCAACAGCAACAACAAACGTCAATACAATAAACATCATGACTTTTTCCATTCGGACCGTCGCAAAAAAATCGCCATAATGCTTGGTCCAATCATCGACCCGAAAGCCAGCCTGACTCAATTGCCGATTTATCTCTGGAGCGGCATAAATATTATCAAGTGTTATACGTACTCCCTGATCTTTCTTCACAATTCGATTNAANGATTCAAGATGCATCAACCCCAATCGATAGTCGAGTTCAGATCCAAGCGAAAAAGTACCTACGAATCTAGCCTGTTTTAACTTCGGCTTAAAAGTTTTGCCGGCAATGCTCATTGCAGGAAAAATAAGGCGAACACTATCCCCTTTAGTCAGCCCAAGTCGCCTTGCGGCGGAAGCACCCAAAACTAAATTATTCTCACCAGCAGTCAAAGTGTTGAGCGTCCCTTCCGCCATTGCAGAGGGTAGTATTGATGCGCCGACCTCTAGCTCGGGCAACAATCCGTAAAGGCCAACTAGCTGACTCCCACTTTGGGAGGTAATAAGGACCTGTGCTTGNTGAAAAGGCGTTATAGATTCGACAACAGAGTGTCCTACATCTAATGGAAGCCCTTTACTTGACGCACCATGCACATAGACATGAGGCACAGCGCCAAGAATCCGTTGCTTTAGCTCCCGATCAAATCCATTCATTACTGATACAACAATCAGCAACGCCGCAACACCAAGCACTATTCCAAAAAATGANACTAATGTAACAAGNGAGGCGAAACCTTCGCGGGACTTACTACCCAAATGACGTCTGGCAATTAACAAGGACAGATTCATTTAACTTCTAGGTTTCCGCCATCTAAGAGGTGAACTTGCTGCATGCTTTCCGCAAACAGCTGATCATGGGTCACAACCACAAGAGCCGTTCCCCTTTCCTCAGATAAAGACAACAGCAGCTCGTGCACTTGTTCCGCGCTGCCCCTATCGAGATTACCTGTTGGTTCATCTGCCAGAACAACACTGGGATTTGTAACCAATGCCCTGGCAATGGCGACACGTTGACGTTCACCACCAGACAGAGCAGAAGGAAGATGAGTAAGGCGATGCTGCAAATTTACCTGTTGGAGCATCAACTCGGCTCTTTCAAGTGCAATTTTTCGATTCTCACCTCCGATCATCAAGGGCATAGCTACATTCTCACAAGCATCGAAATCGCTCAAAAGGTGGTGGAACTGATAAACAAAACCAACGTGTTTATTACGCAACGCGCCTCGCTGTCGTTCTGACAACTGATTGAGATCAAGACCTGTCAGTAGAACCCTTCCGGAATCTGCNTGATCGAGGCCCGCAAGCAGATGCAGTAAAGTACTCTTACCGCTACCAGAGACCCCAAGAATAGCCACTGAATCACTCGACTTAACAACAAGATCGATACCCGCCAAAACACCTATTTCGCGACCAGCCTGATAGAAAGACTTCGTTAAACGCTCCGCCTTGATTACATACTCAACGCTCACGAGAAAGAATCTCAGCTGGTTCAGCGCTGGCAGCCTTCAAAGCAGGATAAATAGTGGCAAAACTGCATATTATTAGGCTAAGCAATCCAATCATGCCAATGTCATCGGCTCGTATATCTGTTGGCAGGTACCGAATGAAATATTCGCTCATGGGATCTAGGCCTAGCGTATTTGTAAAAATGCTATAAATAGCACTTAAGGAACTGGTAACAGCGATACCCACCAATAGCCCAAAGGAAAGACCAACCATACANACCATAATACCGTGAGCCAAGAAGATGAGTAGCATGTCGCCATAACTGGCGCCCATCGTTTTTATTATGGCAATTTCAGACTGACTATCCTCCACTACCATTGTGAGATTAGAAACCAAATTAAATGCTGCGACAGCCACCAAAACTAAGAGAAGGAGAAACATGGTTGCTTTCTGAGTTTGTATAGCATCATACAAATTACCGTTTTGGCGCATCCAACTGACACCGTAAACATTCTGAGAAGAGCTCAGTGAAAGTTGATANAGAATCTTCGGAGCCTCAAACAAGTCAANAAAACGGAGAGTAAGACTGTCAACATGAGTTTGNCGCTTGAGCTTNGCNAGATCTTGNATTNTTAACAACATAAGATTCCTGTCCAGATCGGCACCNACCTGAAAGATAGTAACTACCTTCAATCTGCGAGTCGCCATTGACGGTCCAGCGAGAGAATAAGTGACATTGGGCAATACTAATGTAACAAAATCGCCCTTAGTCGCTTTAAGCGAAGCTGCCAATTCACTGCCGATAGCGACACCAAACTTTGTTGTTTCCAGCTCGGCCATNCCCTCAGCGGAAANAAAACTAGGCANGTCCGTCACGCTGCTTTCCAGTTCTATATCGATACCGCGTACCTGAACCCCAACTAATTGTTCAGCATGTAAGGCCAACCCNGCAGCCTCTGCGCTGGGCGAGGCACCCTCGACCTTCGGGTGGAGAAGAACTTCGCGACGAAGTTTTTGCCAATNGAAGTNAGGTTCTTGCGCATAAAGCCCGCCCTGCGGCAAAACAGCTAGCACCCGTTGAAGCAATTCTCTCTCGAATCCATTTATAACTGACAGGACCGTTACGAGGACAGCGACGGCAAGTGCTAGCCCAGAAATAGAGAGAAAACCGACAAAGGACATAAAACGAGAGTCTCGCCCCGAACCTAACATTCTAAAAGCCGCCGATAACCGCCAGTCAGACATAATTCTCACAAGAACGAGATAAAAAAATTAGAAAGCCTTTAATCGTCGGTGATTGAGTCAGCCATGATAAAACTTCCAGATTCACCCTATTCTTGGACATTTTTCACCAAATGCAATTGGGCAAGCATAAGGACTTANTTAGGCAACCACTCAAGAGGCATCATAAAACTTACTCTTTCTGTTTAGTGATTCTTGCTNACAACGAGAAGGCTCACCACCACAGATTTCACATGCACCGTCTACCCCTAGATTATTNAGACCTCCGCAAGANCCGGANATAGGTTCTTTGCCATAGAGCACGCCNACNGACATAGCTACGATGACCNTCAGCAGGATGANAAAAGCCAGNACAAATTCGATCATTGTTTTTCCAAAACCTCCAGGTATCTCGACAGGGCCCTTGAAGAAAGCTCTTCGTACCCATTATTCTCATCCCGGATTATAGCGAAAACCATTAAATTCTCCTCTTCTGCAATATCCAAGGCAGCTTCCAGTCCTAGAACGGAGAAAGCTGTCGCAAGTGCATCTGCCATTGCTGCGCTTTCATGTAATACGGTTACAGAGCTGAGGGTGTGCTTAACTGGCCAGCCGATGCGTGGGTCAATAGAATGCGAAAAAATCTGCCCTTGATGCTCGAAGTAATTCCGATAGTCTCCTGAGGTTGCTAGCGCAAGGTCCGCCAGAGGCAACGTGCTGTGGAGCAATCGAACTTTTCTGTCAGGAGCCTCAACGCCAATTACCCAGTATTTACCGCGCAAATTCCTCCCTTTTGCTTTTACCTCGCCACCTATTTCAACCAGATAACTATCGGCGCCAGAGGCTTCTATGAGACCAGCAATTTCATCAACCGCATATCCTTTAGCAATNGCAGAGAAATCGAGATACATGGAAACGGGNCTCTCCAATTCGCCATCTGCAAGATGCAAGCGATGAAAACCAGTCCGGGACATTGCGGATTGAATGTCCTTTAAATCCGGCACTCCGTTGGATGGACCATTAGGACCAAACCCCCAGAGATTGACCAACGGGCCAACCGTGATATCAAAAGCACCGGCCGACAAGTCATAAACTTGTCGGCTTAAGTGAATTAAAAACTTAAACTCCTCGGAAACGAATAAACGTCTGTCGGCGCTCTGATTGATCCTCGAAACTTCTGAGCTAGCGATGTAAGTGGAGAAAATCGCATTGATGTCGCTTAATCGCTGATCGATCTCATACTGTAGATTTTGTGTCTCTATGACTGAGCCCACAACTTTAATGCTGTATGTTGTGCCCATGGTGCTACCCTGCAGCGACACAAGATCTTTTTTGTTATCCTGACAGGCGATTAACAGCGACAAAAATCCAAACAGGATTAACTTTCGTAACCAATTGATTGAATTATAAAAGGAAAACATGCTTTACTCCGCGTTAATCGAATAACGCCCGTGAAACTTAACTGTAGCAAAATTGAAAGCCAACATGTTACTTCCGCCTCGCCAAGTTCTAGCCAATCTCCCGACTCCATTTCATAGACTTGAGCGTCTGTCGGAAAAGATCGGCACGAACATCTGGTTAAAACGAGATGATCTAACAGATATGGTCGCCTCAGGAAACAAAATCAGAAAACTTGAATATTCGATCGGTCAAGCCATGTCTGACCAGGCTCACGTGCTTGTGACATGGGGCGGCATACAGTCAAATCATTGCCGAGCGACCGCTGCGCTTTCTGCCCGTCTAGGTTTAAAAGCGCACTTGATTCTTAGAGGAGAAAAGCCTGACATTGCTGACGGCAACTTAATGCTGGGCAGACTGCTCGGAGCAGAAGTGAGCCNCCTGCCAGTCGAAGATTACCGGGAAATGGAACAGACCTATTTGGCGCTTGAGAAACGCTACAAGGCAGATGGCTTAAAGACCTNTGCTATCCCCGTCGGCGCATCGGACGAGGTCGGTCTTTGGGGTTACATAAATTGTGTGAAAGAGCTGCTTGACGATTTTTCGATAATAGGCNTTGAACCTGACGCTGTCGTTTCGGCAGTCGGATCTGGNGGAACACTTGCTGGNCTTATCCTAGGCAAGGCCATTTATGGGCTTGAAGCAGANATTCTGGGATTTAATGTCTGTGACAACGAAAGCTATTTTGTAGATAAAATCTCGAAAGACCTTCGCCTTTGGCGAAAACGCTATAAATCGGATATTAAAATTGACGAGTTACCCGGCATCATAATTGATGGTTACGTCGGACCAGGCTACGCAAAAGCTACACCTGAAGTTTTTGAAACAATAGGTAAAGTAGCGAGAGAAGAAGGAATAATCTTTGATCCGGTTTATACTGGTAAAGCCTTCAATGCCATGCTTAATGAAATAGAGTCAGGCAGACTGAAGGACATGGAAAACATCGTCTTTATTCATACCGGCGGTATATANGGATTATTTCCACAGAAAGAACAATTACTGAGAGCCATCTGAAATGCATTATCTTTTTTTGACAATATTGACTCTTGCACTTTCATCCTGCTCTTTATGGCCCTGGCGCGCCGAAAAAACTGGAACCTGTCTCGACGACGATAGCTGCGAAGCCACTGACCCATTGACACAAGAACTGATAGGGGGNACTTGGTACTGTTACGGTGCCCAGCGGGACCTCCCCTGGGATTGCAGTCAAAACGAGGATAGCCAGAAGATCATNGCTGTTTCGGACGAGCAGCCGACGAGTGACGCCAGCGAAGGTCTTGAAGCTAGACAGCCAGCAGCTGAAGTTAATTTTTTAACTACCGATTCTGAGATACAGGATGAGATTACTAACGCAGATAAAAAGATTACAAAGCAGCCAAATGAAGGCTCGGCCAGCAAAGATCAAAACCTGACAGATCATTTAACTCCTAGCGATATCACCTCAAACGTGCATAACAATCTCACAGATTATAACGACGATAGTTATGCTATTCAGCTGATTGCAGTACAAAGCCTTGAAGAGGCAAACGAATTTTCTNNGAATTANTCCATNGACTCTCCGAAGATTATTAAAACTCGCAGCAAAAATAGCGACTGGTATGTAGTTATCTTAGATGTTTTTGAAAATTTAGAAGAGGCACAGTTAGCAGCCAAAGACTGGCAGGCTCTTCATAGAACGCAGTCGATAACGCCCTGGATTCGTCCTATGGGGCCACTCAAACAATCTATGTCAGCCGAGTAAATTAACTGTCTGGTTATGGCTACAAAGGANTTATTACGTGCGTTGCCTTCTGTTGANAAAATTCTCTCNGCTGCCGGTTGCCAGCAATTAATCGATCGACATGGCCACACTCGTGCGATTCANGAGATTAGACAAGTGCTCGATAAAACTCGCACAAGCATCCTCGCCGGAACGCTCAAGAAATCGAGCACAGTCAATGAGCTTATCGAACTTGTCGAGTCTCGCNTGNAGGCAATCGATAAAAATTCATTCATTNGTGTTCTCAATCTCACAGGCACCGTTCTACATACAAATCTCGGTAGAGCCAACTTACCCGAAGAGGCATTAAAGGCTGTCAATCAGATTGCGAAAGGCGCGAGCAACCTTGAATTCGATCTTGAAAAAGGTCAGCGAGGCGACCGCGATGACCATATCTCGANACTCGTCAACGAACTAACAGGTGCAGAGGCGGCAACGGTAGTTAACAATAANGCCGCTGCGGTCCTTCTAGCATTGAATACTTTCGCACAAACGAGAGAAGTTTGTATTTCTCGTGGCGAACTAGTCGAGATAGGGGGGTCGTTTCGGATACCCGAAGTTATGGAAAAGTCAGGGAGCAGGTTAGTNGAAGTAGGAGCAACTAATAGAACCCATCTACGCGACTATGAAATGGCGATAACGCCAGAGACCGGCTTATTACTCAAAGTTCANACGAGCAATTACGAAATCAAAGGTTTCACCAGCGAAGTCACTTATGAAGACATAGCAAAGCTTGGAAAAATAAACAACATTCCTTCACTGGCAGACCTAGGGAGCGGCACTCTAGTGGATCTCGCGCATTTTGGACTACCACACGAGCCTACTGTCCAGGATGTNATTNAGAGTGGAATCGATATCGTCACATTTAGCGGTGATAAGCTCCTCGGAGGACCTCAAGCCGGCATCATTGCTGGACGCGCTGATCTTATCCAAAAAATTAAGGCAAATCCTCTAAAGCGCGCTCTTCGTGTCGACAAAATGACCATGGCCGCACTAGTTGAAGTACTCAAATTATTTAGGCAACCCGAACGGCTAACTAAGAAACACCCCACCCTTCGTTATCTTGCCAAGCAGCGTCACGAAATCGCAGCTATGGCAGCAACGCTAGAGCCTATTCTTTTTGAAGCGCTAGATTCGATTGCAGATGTGAGGAGCGTTGAAACTAGTAGCCAGATCGGCAGTGGCGCCTTGCCTATTGATCAGCTACCTAGCCAGGCGCTTGAGATTACCCCCAAAGANAGAAGCGAGGCATCACTTCAAATCATCATTAAATCATTTCGCCAATTGCCAACGCCAGTGATCGGAAGAATCCAAGATGGCAAGTTACTCCTTGACCTTCGAACGCTCGATGAAACCTCTACCCTCGCCGAATTAGTAACACACCTAAAAAAACAATGATTATCGCGACGGCCGGCCATGTCGATCATGGAAAGACATCGCTAGTTCGAGCTTTAACCGGCGTAGATACAGATCGATTAAAAGAAGAAAAACAGCGTGGTCTCACTATAGATCTAGGTTTCGCATACACAGATGCTGAGACTGACAAGCGCCTGGGGTTCGTTGATGTGCCCGGCCATATCCGATTCATCAACAACATGCTTGCCGGCGTAGCAGCAATTGACTTCTCACTATTGGTAATTGCAGCTGATGACGGCGTGATGCCGCAAACTCTGGAACACATCGAGGTCTTACAATTACTTGGTGTTCGGCATGGTGTGATCGCATTAACTAAGATAGATCGAGTTGAAGACGAGCGCCTTGCTGAGGTCGAAAAAGATATTCGTCAAGCCACGCGGCACACCTTTCTTGAAGAGGCTGATATCTATCCCGTCTCCAATGCGACTGGGGAAGGGATCGACACGATCAAACTTGCGCTCGATATTGCGGCAGATGAGCTCGCAGCCAGGTCCACCGCGGGGCTTTTCAGGTTGGCCGTCGATCGACGATTTTCCGTGCATGGTACAGGCATAGTCGTTACGGGGAGCGTTTTCTCTGGCACACTCAACGAAGGCGACTCGCTTCGATTGATGCCACAGGACATCGGAGTACGTGCTCGTAGTCTGCGAACACAAGATCAAGCTGCACTCAGCGCCATTGCCGGAGACCGATGCGCCGTTAATCTGACCGGCAATCGGCTCAACCTGGAAGATATTCATAGGGGAAATTGGATCACAGAGAATCCAGCTCCCGCCTCGGATCGTATCGACGTGCAACTTCACGTTTTAAAAAGTGCCTTATCTGCGTTAACGCACTGGACACCCATACACTTTCATAGCGCGGCTAATCACGTGACAGGTCGGNTTGCACTTCTCGAGGATCGAAAACTTGAACCAGGCACAAAAGGTTTAGCACAAATCGTTTTAGATGAGCCTATAAACGTTTGTGTTGGCGATCGCTTCGTGATTAGGGACCAGGCAGCGCTAATCACTCTAGGCGGTGGATCAGTCATCGACCCTTGGTCGGTTAAACGAGGAAGAGCTCGATCGGAACGCTTACAATATTTAAAGCAGGTAAGGACTGAATCCCCAAGAGACACCCTGAAACTGATGGTTTTAAACCACGGCAAAGGGGTTGATCTAGATCGATTTGCGATGGCATTCAACTTGACAGCATCTGAGCGAGAAACCCACATAAATCAGATCACTTGCCGTAAACTTTCAGAAAATTACGCGATCAGCGAGGAGCATTTTGGTTCAGCTAGACGCGAGTTGAGCGAACGATTGAAACAATGGCATCAAAAAAACCCAGATAAACCAGGTCTACCGATCAACCAGATAACGAGTTTAAATCGACAAATACCTGCAATGCTGACCGAGCAATTGGTCGCTGACTTGATGAACCATGGTGAACTTCAGCAAGATGGTAACCTCTTCTGTATGNAAGGTTATGGATTACGCCTAAGTATCCGGGAACAACAAATATTTGCTGAAATAAAGCCATTGTTGGAAACAGAATTAACCAAACCGCCAGTTCTCCATGATCTAGCCAAGTCTGTGAATGTAGGCCCAAAAGATCTAGAAAAAATGCTGAACCAGATCGTCAAAGCCGGCCAATTGGTGCGCCCAGTNAAAAACCGTTACTTTTTGCCCGAGGCGATGACAGTTTTCAAAAATTATCTTTACCGAGCTGCAGACGAAAAAGGACATTTTACCGTGCAGAATTATCGAGATGTTGCCGGTACGGGCAGAAATCTNGCCATCGAGATCCTTGAGTACTTTGACCGTACAGGCGTAACTAGAAGGCTAGGNGATACCAGAGAGATTANNGATAAAAAATAACATCCACTAACTGGAGGTTAGAGACGCAGCTATTTCTATCGATTGGAACAGTGAACGGGCTATCGCCACTTGAGCCATTTAAGAGATTATTCGGGGCGATGAGGTTTTCCCCAGGCAGAAGCGATAGTTGCGCCTAACAACTGAGAGAAAAGCATTGTACTGGCGAGCACACACCAGCGATCAAACCAGTTGATCACCTCGAAATATGCAATCATCGCCAGCCCAGCAAAAATACCAGCAATCAAACCAATAAACATACCTAAGACGGGCTTAGACATAACGCNCTAACTTCGAGTCAAAAACGCATTGTGCCNAAACCGAGATTGCATTTAAACTGCGATTCNTAGGAGGTAANTCTTGCGTANTTTTTTTCTTTGTTTTCTTTTNACNTCCATTTTGTCGCCAGCATTTGGCGAAACAGCAGTGGGATCATCGGCACCNGAATTTGAGTTACAGGGATCNGACGGAAAGGCTTACACTTTGAGCCAGTTCAGGGACAAAAAGAGTGTGGTCATAGCCTTCTTTCCAAAAGTCTTTACGGGAGGATGAACCGCTGAATGCAAGTCTCTGCGTGACAGCGGCTCTGTAATTCAAAAGTATGATGTGGCGTATTTTATGGCAAGCACTGATTCGCTATCTGACGTCACCGCTTTCGCAGAAAAGAACATGGCGAACTTTCCGATCCTAGCGGATCCAACAAAAACAACGGCGAAAGACTACGGGGTGCTGTCACCGATGGGTTTTGCCAAAAGGTGGACTTTTTATATCGACGACACTGGAACCGTCATACACATAGACAAATCAGTCAANCCTCGAACCGCCGGTCCNGANCTAGCTGCAAATTTAAAAAGGCTAAACCTATAAACAACAGCTAANANGATCGATTAACGATGTAATCCGCCAAAGACCGCAGTCTACTAGCGGTCTTAATTGCATCTAGTGCCGAATGTGCTTGATCTAGCTCCATCAGTAAACGTCGCTTAGATTCCTCTAGACCNAGCAGACTCACGAATGTTGATTTTTTTTTCGTTATGTCAGAGCCTGAAGGCTTACCCAGTGCGTCTGTNCTCCCTTCAACATCCAGAATATCGTCACGAATTTGAAAAGCGAGCCCTATATGATCAGCAAAAAGGCGCAGCTGCTCTATCAGATTGGCGTCGTTTACTGAATTTGCAACCATAGTCAGAGATGCTTCTATAAGAGCTCCTGTTTTACGTCGATGCATGACTTCAAGTTCATCAAGAGCAAGCAACCTTTTAGAACCCTCGAGATCGGTTGCCTGACCCTGAACCATGCCGCTCATACCTGCAGCCCCCGCTAGATGCTTAACCCAATCGATTCTAAGATTGGCCTCGACTGGCGCCTCAGTAAGAAAATGCAATCCTTGTGTCAGAAGCGCGTCNCCTACCAGGATAGCCATTCCCTCATCAAAAGCTCTATGGAGGGTCGGTTGACCCCTCCGNAGATCATCATCATCCATAGCAGGCAGGTCATCGTGAATTAAAGAATAGGTATGAACAAGCTCTATTGCTACTGCGGGGTAGTCTGCCACGCTGAGATTGACCCCAGCCGCTTCGGCAGCCGCGTATGCCAGCAGTGGTCTTATTCTTTTGCCATCAGACTGAACAGCGTAACGCACGGCATCTGAAAAGCGACCATCCTGCTTAATCTGACGATCTACGAAATCATTCATTACCTGTTCGACACGAAGTTTGTGCAGATCAAGCCAGTCCTGAAATCGCGTCATGAATACAGCCTACTAAAGTTAAGCTGCTATGCTACCATCCCGCCATGAGCAAAACCTGTGTCTCCGTCAGTGCAGCGGCAAATATTGCGTTAATAAAGTACTGGGGCAAGGAAACAGGCCCCGGCAACCAGCCGGCAACCGGCTCTCTTTCGATCGGCCTTGAAGACCTGAGGACAGAGACGACGCTAGCCATAAGTGATGAACAAAGCGACCTCATCGACTTCACCGATTCTGAGGCTTCCACTAGTAGAATAGTCTCTTATTTTGAAGAAATAAGAGACCTCTTCAATTTTACACATCACTTTGTGCTCACCAGCAAAAATCTCTTTCCAACAGGCACTGGGCTTGCATCCAGTGCCTCGGGCTTCGCGGCTCTCGCCATAGCCNTAGACAATCTCTTNCAACTAGAGCTGAGTNATAAAGAAATCTCTCGCCTAGCAATGCGAGGCTCCGGCTCAGCAGCACGCTCCATTTATGGGGGTTTCGTCGAGGTTGTCAAAGAACAGGACGCTTTCGCANGCCAAATTCAACCAGCTAATTTCTGGCCACTTNGCATCATCGTNGCCATAACCNACNCAAACAANAAGGCNNTTAGTTCGACAGATGCAATGCGTCAAACCCANCTTAACTCACCCTTCTACAAAACATGGCTACATACCCATAACGCGGATATGGAGACCGCTCAAGATGCTNTAATGTCTCGTGACTTTGCCAAGCTCGCAGACGTCTCCGAGTNTAACTGCATGAAAATGCATGCCAGTATTATGACAAGNAGACCATCAATTATTTACTGGNATCCANCAACTCTCGCCATTATCAGACGTATACAGGAGCTAAGGAATAACGGTTTGCCTTGTTTTTTTACCATTGATGCAGGCGCTCAAGTAAAGATTATCTTTGAACCAGCAGCCTTAGATGCAGTCAAAGACGGCCTCTCTGACATACAAGGCATAAAGCAATTGATAGAAACACAGGTCGGCGGTGAACCTAAAGTGNTATGACAGAAACTCCAGGCAAACTATTCGTTATAGGTGAGTATGCAGTTTTGTTCGGTGGAGAAGCAGTTCTCGTACCCACACCGCAAATGGCAAAAGTCAAAATTGATGAAGATGGCAGAAATGAACTGACCGTGCTTCACACAGAAACTCGAACGACCCGCTTGTCTGAAGCGATTATTAAGGAACCTTTACTAGCAGCTGTCGTCAAAACGTTGGGTGAGNCTGACCAATGGTCGACNAGNTCTGTAACCNTGGATACAACCGACTTTTTTTTAAATGGGAAAAAACTTGGTCTTGGCTCTAGTGCGGCTCTTACNGCGGCTCTAATTATCGCCCTGCGACCCGAACTNGATCTCGCAGAACAAATGAAACTGGCGATTGAGGGGCATAGGTTATTCCAATCTGGNCGCGGCAGCGGAGCCGACGTCGCNCTCTCTATTCTTGGNGTCCCTATNAGATTCAAGATAGATCGAGAGCCGATACCGCAGGAGTTGCCGGAAGATCTGCATATGCTCGCAATTTGGTCTGGAGAAGTTGCCTCCACCAGCAACTTTCTACTAGAAGTTGAGAAGTGGCAAAGGCGCGACCCACAAAGTTTCAATACTCACATGACTAAATTGGCAACCTGTTCAAGTGATTTTTGCGCAACCTCGGATAGCTATACAATGCTAAGCCTCATTCATCGCTACAACAAGTATCTCCATGATTTTTCTATAGAATCTGGCATAAATTTCTACAATGACGCTCATGTCGCAATACAAAAAGAGGTAGAATCGGCACGCTGCGTCTACAAACCCTCTGGTGCGGGCGGTGGTGACTTTGGAATTGCTTTCAGCTCGGACAAGAAAGACATTACAAAACTAGCCAGGAAACTCGCCCGAGCAGGTAGAGTAGCGTTTCTATTGCGCTGAAATCTAGGAGTAGTAATGAAAAAAGCACGTTTCCCTGGATTTTATCGTCTGCCTATCACGGAGCGATTAAGACAAATTTACGATCAAGGCTGGCTAAATGAGAGGGATCTCAACAGTCTAAGCAACGGTGAGCACATTCTTCCAGCTGACCGCGCTGACAAAATGATCGAAAACGTCGTAGGCGTGATGGGTCTCCCTATGGGACTCGGTTTAAATTTCAGAGTCAATCAAAAAGATTATCTCGTACCTCTCGTCGTCGAAGAACCCTCTATCGTCGCAGCGCTAAGTGCTGCAGCGAAAACCTTTCTACCCTCGGGCGGCATTCATGCTACNGCAGATGAATCACTGCTCATAGGCCAGATTCAGATAGTCAATCCACCCGACCCAGAGCAAGCGAGGAATCAAATTCTNTTCCATCGTGACGAGTTATTGGCCAAGCTCAATAAACTCCACCCCTCCATGGTGCAGCGTGGCGGTGGTGCTAAAGATATAGAGGTCAGAATATTCGATCACACTGATCAAACCCCTCTGATGGTGGTTGTACATCTGCTAGTCGATACTTGCGATGCCATGGGAGCCAACTTGATCAACACAATGTGTGAGGAAATCGCTCCTGACGTCGAAGCGTTGACGGGAGGCCGGGTTTTTTTACGCATATTATCGAATCTTACCGACCGCTCCGTTGTTCGAGCTAACGTAGCAATTCCGACAAAGCAACTTGAAGGTAAAGGCTACGCTGGCGAAGAGGTTCGCGACGGCATTATTTTGGCCTCACAGTTTGCAGCCGTAGACCCTTATCGGGCAGCTACCCACAATAAAGGAATTATGAACGGCATTGACCCTTTGGCAATNGCCACCGGCAACGACTGGCGCGCCATCGAGGCAGCAGCGCACGCGTATGCTGCCAAAGATGGGCAATATAGTTCTCTAACACGATGGTTCGCGGACGACGAAGGAAATTTAATCGGCGAAATCGAAATTCCAATCAAGGTAGGTATTACCGGAGGTTCATTGCAAGCAAACGATACAACGCGCATCACCTATCGGCTGCTAAATGTCGATACTGCCCGCGAACTTGCAGAGCTAATGGCTGCTATTGGNCTAGCGCAGAANTTTTCAGCGATCAAAGCACTATCAACCGAGGGCATTCAAAAAGGCCATATGTCATTGCATGCACGCAGTGTTGCCGTTTCCGCGGGCGCTCCCAAACAACATTTTGAAACGATCGTGAGTCGTCTGATTAAGCAGAAAGATATNAGCGTCAATGCNGCGAAAAAAATNATCAACGAACTAACAATTACTGGCAAACCTGTCGAGATTAAACGTAAATCCTCAACAACAGCGATGGCCAATGGCAAGGTCATACTACTCGGCGAACACGCGGTTGTTTATGGTAAGCCNGCTCTTGCCGTTCCATTAAAAAATGCCGTGTTGGCGGAGGTCAGTGATAGCAATCAACCGCCAGAGATTCACGTTCCAGCTTGGGACATAGACGATAAACTAGAACAGTCAAACTCTGTTTGGTGGCAAGCTATTCAGGATGTATTCCAGACTTTAGACGTTGCAGATCGGAATTTTTCTGTACACGTAAAACCAAACATACCGGCTGCCATGGGGCTGGGAGGCTCCGCGGCAATGGCCGTAGCAATTATAAGAGCGGTATCTAAGCATTTCGAGATCGAACTGACAGATGACGAAACAAATAAACTCGCTTTTCAGTGCGAAAAGGCTGCCCATGGAACNCCGTCTGGCATCGATAATACAATNGCAACNTTCGGTAGNCCTTTGGTCTACCGGTCAGGNGAACAACAACAGATTGATATTCTGGAGATGCCGAAGCCAATCAAACTAGTCATCGGTATTTCTGACCGGCCGAGCCTTACCGTCGATATGGTGGCAGCGGTACGAGACCGCTCGCGAGCCCATCGAAGCCTCTACGATGCCCTTTTTAACAACTTCGAGCAGGTCACAGAATCTGGTATCNAAGCCATCACTAAAGGGGACTACCAACAGCTTGGGCAGATGATGACAATAAATCACGGTCTTCTGAATGCAATNCAAGTTTCTTCACCCGAACTAGATCNGATGGTTCAGATNGCNAGTGACAACGGCGCTTTAGGGGCCAAACTCACTGGCGCCGGGGGCGGCGGTTCCATTGTTGCATTAGCCGATGATAATTCAGAAGCCATCGCTAGGGCNCTGACCAATCGCGGCTTCAAAGCATTGCAGGTAANCGTATGACAANACCGGCGGAAATTNTTTCGTCTGATCTGGAACAGTTGATACTGGTCGACCCCAACGATACTGAAATCGGCAGCATGACAAAGCTTGACTGTCATCAAGGCGATGGTGTTCTGCATAGGGCCTTCTCCGTGTTTGTCTTCAATTCACGCGGAGACACTCTCTTACAGCAACGCAGCAAACTCAAAATGCTGTGGCCGGGGTATTGGTCTAATGCCTGTTGCAGCCATCCAAGGGTTGGCGAAGACTCAAAGGAAGCAGCGCAACGTCGCTTAAAACAAGAACTTGGACTTAGCATGGAATTAAACTTTCTCTACAAGTTCCAGTATCAGGCGCATTTCGCCGACATCGGCAGCGAGCATGAACTATGTTGGGTTTGGCTAGGAATCAGCGACTCGGAGAATATAACAGCGAACCAAAATGAAATAGCTGATTGGCGATTTTTCAGTCAANCAGAATTAGAGGTCGAGCTGGGCAGCAATTCCGACGCTTATACGCCATGGATGAAACTCGAGTGGCGCAAGATAATGTCAAAATTTGCTCATCTCGTGCCTAAACAGAGTAGTTAGCTGAAAACAATAAGTAAACGATGAGATAGGAGATGGATATGTTGATTGAAGGTGGGTGCTATTGTGGAAAGATCAGATACAGCTTTAATGGTGACGTAGCGACGACCATGCAGTGCCATTGCCGCGAGTGCCAGTACATCACCGGCGGCAACCCAAACGTCATTGCTATACTGCCCGAAAGTGGCTTCAGATATGAAAAAGGTAAGCCGAAATCGTTTACTAGATCGGATATCGACAACGCCGTCACACGATTTTTCTGCAGCGATTGTGGCACAGCCATCGGCACTAAGGCTCCCGCAGCTANAGGTTCAATGGTCATCAAAGTTGGTACAATGGACGATGCAAGCTTTTTTGAACCGGCTCTTGCTATTTTCACGAAGGATTCACAAAGCTTCCATCACATCCCCGAAAACTTACCANCTTTCGAAGACTTGCCGGGTTGAACCGATGTCGGTTGTCATTTACGAAGTAAAAGAGAAGATTTGCACAGTGACGATGGATCGCCCTGATGCACTAAATGCATTTAATCCTCAGATGATGCACGAACTGTGTAAAGCGTTCCTGAAAGCGGCAGAGGACGAGAAGGTTAAAGTCATTATTCTTACCGGTAGCGGCCGAGCTTTCACGGCAGGAGCCGATCTTAAATCGATGGGCAGCGGCCGGCCTGAACCCGGACAGCATGACTTCGCCGATATGCTAAATGCAATCATTGATTGCCCAAAACCCTTCATTATCGCCGCCAACGGACTTGGCGTCGGCGTCGGCATGACGATTCTTGGCCTTGCGGATATCGCGATTCTCGCGGAAAGCGCAAAATTCCGAACCCCGTTCTCTACTCTTGGTCTGACAGCAGAAGCAGGCAGCACCTACACGTTCAGTCGCCTACTAGGGCCGCAACAAGCCGCATGGGTCCTAATGTCTGCTGAATGGTTCAGTGCAACCGATTGCGTCAACATGGGACTCGCAAAACAGGTGGTACCCGACGCTGACCTGTCAAAAGCCGTTTATCAACAAGCTGAAGTCCTGGCTAGCTTACCGATTGCGTCATTGATCAAAACGAAAGAGCTTCTAATGGCNCCCCACAAGGATGCACTCAAAGCTGCATTTGAACGGGAAAACCGCGGCCTAGCTGAGCTTCTGGGTGGGCCCGCGAATAAAGAGGCGATCGCAGCTTTTATGGAAAAACGCGACGCTGANTTTGATGACTTCTAGACAGAAAGCTAAAAGCTATCCAATAACCTCTTCAGCGTAGCAAGGCCCTCAGCAACTCTATCGCCNATACCGTCTTTCAANTNCCNNGGGACAGCCTCAATACCANGANCCTGCTNTTCGTATNCGAGCNTATTTTTGATCCGAAGCGCCAATTGTCCGCCAATTTCTCGTCCTAACTCAGTTNCGNCCTTATCATCAAAATAAGCNNGAACAATGCAACAGTTCCCTACATCAAAAGACTGTCCTAGCAAACATTCAGCCCCACACTTAACTTTACTGATCGATGTAAACAAGACTTNGAACCGTACGTCAGTCTATACTGNGTAGAGAGGAGGCAAATTATGATTGAATATCACAATCCCGAAGCAAGTGTCGGCATAGAGAGTCAACCCTACGAGCTGTCACTACCGGTGACAGGCAGAAACGCGGTCAATCTTGGGTTTCTTGCCAATGGTTTTCCCGACTCAGTCAATTTCTTGAAAGAATTACAAACAGCGATGCAATCGCTAGAACCGGGCATTGAAGTACATGCCTACAACAAAGGTAANGCTTCAGTAGCAGCCAGCGANCAACTGCTGGGCGAGATTAGCGGTGAATGCCAAGGAGTCATCGCGGCATATGGGCACTGAGGTTCTTGCACAACCGGCACCGTGCGTGACGGTATCAATTTTGCCAAACGAGGTGTTCCTGCAGTCGCATTGATAACTGAAGAATTCTGGCCCCAGGGGGAATTCGTTGCCCAATCACTGGGAATGCCCGACGTACCCAAGGTCAAACTACCTCATCCGATCGCGGGCNCCGGCACTGACAATATCAGGAAGGTAGCTCAGCAGGTTGCAGCAGACGTTATTGCGGCCTTGGAAACGGCCGGATGAGTGAGTTTCTTTCAGCCAGCGATGAAGCAACCGCATTGGAAAATCTACATCAACAAGGTTGCACCGATGGCCTCCCCGTTATCATTCCTACCCAAGAACGCGTCTCCCGAATGGTTCTGGCTTCTGGCCAAGCGGCTGACATGGTTTTAGGTACGATGGGCCCTGGACACGGTATTGCGTCAATAGAAAAAATTGCTGTCTCGGCAGTTATGGCTGGCTGTCTACCCGATTACATGCCAATCGTCGTCGCTGCGGCTAGAGCCGTCATAGATCCGGTTTTCGATTTGACGGAAATGCAGGCAACCACGCACTGCACCGCACCACTTATTATCGTTAACGGCCCAGCAAGACACACCTGTGGTCCTATTGCCTCAGGGTTCGGTGCGCTAGGGCCAGGGCATAGAGCTAACGCATCGATTGGTCGAGCTCTGCGTCTTGCGATGATTAACATTGGTAAAGGTCGACCAGGCACTTCAGATATGGCATTGCTTGGTCACCCAGGTAAATTCACATACTGTCTCGCTGAGGATGAGGAAAACAGCCCTTTAAAGCCATTACATGTCGACCTGGGCTTTTCCANAGAAGACAGCGTAGTCACCGTCATCGGCGCAGAGGCACCCCATTCTGTGATTTTTAGCGGAGATGGGGATGATACCGATTCTTACAAATATCTACTGAACATACTGGCTATTGGCTTGGCAAACGCCGCGACTAACAACGCCACACTTACCAGCGGATCTGTCGTCGTCGTCTTAAACCCTGATCATGCGAATCTACTGGCTAATGCCGGCNTAGATCGTCAAGCTATCGCACAGGAACTCTATGACCGATGCAAGATTAGCGCTAAAGAACTACGGAAGTTGGTCCCCAACTTCTCGGGCGGACCAAGCGCTACAGGTGATCGATATGCTTTTACGGGCCCGGAGCAGATACTTATCGTGATGGCAGGCGGTGGAGGCCTCTACTCGATGGTAATGCCCAGCTGGTGCGCAGGCGCTCACAAGAATTCGCCATCTTCTNTGCTGGTTGAATCCGAATTTTTCTGCGAAGTCCCCGGACTCGCTGCACTAACTGNAAACTAAAGGTAATACATGACNGATTATACAACTCCTCANACTTCAACAGACCTTTCAGGNCATGTCGCTCTGGTTACAGGCACTACTTCTGGCCTNGGCCGTCGTTTCGCTCAGGTTATTGCTGCCTGCGGAGCCAGCGTTGCACTGACCGGAAGACGCGCGGATAGACTCGAGGAACTAGCCCAGGAAATACGAAAAGCAGGTGGAACCTGCGAGCCTATTCCTTTNGACATTACAAATCCTGAAGAAATACCCANGGTAGTGGACAAAGCTGAGGCCNCTCTTGGCACNGTNGACATGCTTGTAAACAACGCCGGTATCCCGGACGCNCAACGTGCTCATAANATGAGCAATGAATTCGTCGACCAAGTCTTTTCTACTAATCTGGTAGGACCNTGGAAACTTTCNTGTGAGGTNGCTAGGCGTCTGATAGCCGCAGAGAAACCAGGCCGAATGATCAACATTTCCTCAGTTGGCGGCTTTCGATACGACGGAAACGGTGCGGCGCTCTATTCTGTAACCAAGTCAGCAATCGTTCGAATGACTGAATGCTTGGCGGTCGAGTGGTCACGTTACAATATAAACGTGAATGCTATTGCCCCAGGCGCGTTTTCATCGGAAATGATGGATGGCATGCTTGAAAGAATGGGCGACATCGCACAGCACTTTCCACGCAAACGTATTTGCGATCCNGCGCANCTAGATTCTAGCNTACTATATTTCCTGTCCCCTGCATCAGAAGCTGTCACCGGAACTTTTGTAAAAGTCGATGATGGTCAGGGGGCTCGCTAGACANACGGGATAATTTTTTCACCGATTGACTCTAGAACCTCAAAACGTGGATCAAAAGAGGGTAGGTTCATAATCTGATCTAGGCCAGCTTCGTCAAGAGCTCGCACTTGGTCGATCAATTCTTCCTGAGTGCCTATCATGCATGTGGCCTGGATCGTGTCCGCGTTTACGAATTGCTCTTCTTCCGGAATTACCCAGCAATTGTGCCCGAGGTGTATCCTCTGGTGGATCCTATCNTCAGGAAAAGTTGATAGAAGNGCCGTATAATCATCCCAGTGATCGGCGAGCGAATTAGGAGGCTGATGCCCAAAATTACGCCACTGATCGTATGCATAATGAAATGACGCCATNACCATNGCGCCGCATTCNTGNCGTATTCGCTCAGAATCTACCGCTTCANCAGGCTCTCNAACTATCATTGCTACTAAGGCCGTAGTGTAGAAATCGCTTCGATTGAAATCAGCTGGCGCCCCTGCTTCTATCATTCCCCAGACATTCTCCATAATCGCTGGACTTTTAGGCATTGCCAGAACTGCGCCNTCGCCGAATCTTCCCGCTAGTGCGAGAGATTTGGGACCAAACCCCGATACATATAGCGGAATTTCGTCCTCAAAATTTACAAAACCTTTATCNNNCATTACATGCTTGATGGGTATCTCCTGCCCCTTGTGCGCCATCATCGCCTCTTCGCCCCTTAAAAGAGGGCGCAACTCTTTCAAATACTCTTCAAACTGAGCCAAACGATGAGGGGGCAAACCCATAATCCTCATGGCGGTATTACCTGCCCCTACCCCGAAAAAAGTTCTACCAGGTGCGATTGCGTTGATCGTCGCTATACCCGCCGCATTGACCGCAGCCGGACGCGTACCAGTGATTGCGACTCCAGTACCTAAATTAATGGTTGATGTTCGATCAGCTGCCAGCGCGAGAGCAGCATAACAGTCAGACCAAATCATCTGGCTGTCTGCCAACCAGGCGTGGCTATACCCCAAGGCCTCCGCACGGACAACGTAATCAATATCACCAACATGGCTAGGGACGCATATACCTATATCCATTTATTTACCCCTTCATTTAAAAAAATCACAGAACATCTAGTCGCGAGCGCTGCCAAACTTATTTTATAGATAATTGGGACTTCGAAGCGTACTGACTGTCCTCAAGACAAATCAACTACATACATTCGGTCGCTCTGTGTCGGTAATGATAGAGGCTATCCCTAACAATATGTGCGCTAGACTTTTCATCTATCTGCTCCCTCATCTTAAATTACTATAGCACTTGTATTGAGAATATAGTCGGTAAGTAATATTTTCAAAGTAATGGGAAAACTTGGGATAGAACGAGCATAAAGTTAAAAGAATCGATGCAGGTACCGGCAAACCAAGGGTATATCAATTTAACAGGTGGCGATTCTAAAAAAATACTGGAGAGCCTCTACCACCGTGTATCAACCTTTTGAACAAAAAGCTCAGCGTTTTTTCGATATTATTCAGTCTGATGCACGGCGTATTTTTCATGGTCGAGGCCATCTTTATCCAGGCCTCGAATACCTGTCGGTAGACTGGTTCGCACCAGTCGTCCTAATCACCACTTACGCAGAAATAGACCAACCTAATCAACTTGTAGATATCCTCCTA
>NZNP01000012.1 GCA_002694945.1 Gammaproteobacteria bacterium | reverse complement strand
AGGCCTGGGCGGATCGGTTTGTTCCCAACCTACGCTAAATTCGCTATGAATATGATGATCACCTGCTAACCATGTGCGCGATCCTCCTGGAATATCGGTTATGTTTTCAAATTTATCTCGCTCGATCTCGCTGTTCTTTTTGGCTGCGCAACCAAAAAGCAACAGCGCTATCGTGAGCTTCAACAAGAAAAATGTGCAAAAGCTTTTCACACCAACCTCCCTTCGGCCACCAAAAAATCGAGTCCATCCCCCCTACGAAAATGGATTCAAGGACGCTTTGTTTAAATCAAAATACTTTAAGCTCATATAAAGACTGGAAAAATATTTTACCTGTAGTGGAGCAGCTAAAAATCAGAAAGCTTTAAAACTACCCAGAAGAGTATCATCCCAACTTCGGTCTGCTGCATATGACAGAGCTAACGCGAGGGCCTCTTTACTACCAATACGACGTAAACCCTCAACAGCAACTTGCGCACAGTAACCCTGATCGAGCAGAGCCATCTTGAAGATAGCCAGCAGCGCGTTACGATCCGTCGTAGTCGACAATAGAGCCACCGCAGCAAAAACAACATTAAAACGAATCTGATCTTGTGCTCGCCAGCCTCGTGTAACCTCCTTAGCTTGCCATTCCGGTCGTTCTTCTTGCATCAGCTTGACCAACTTCGGACACAGTCGGCTCACGTTTGCTCCAAGGAACCCTATCGCATCAACAGCCTGACGGACCACCTGCTGCCAAGGTGAATGAAGATAGCCTTCTAGCACTTCGAGAACATCTTCATCACAGCATCCCAACTCACCAAGTCCATAGGCGATGTTTATATCTAGCCAGGGATCACTAAGACCAACTAGTCCTAATAATCCTCCTACTGCATCCTGACCCTGAGCCACCAATGCATATGTTTCAGGCTCCATCACTACGGCTCGTTCATTCCAACGTCGCGGATAACCGACAATATTATCTCGAAGCAAGGCGCTTCCGTTTTCATCCTTTACGAAACTACGCTGATGATGATCCGAACCAGCTTTCGAGCGAAGTCGCTCACACAACAAATCAACCGGACATTTCATGTAGGTTGCATCAAGCATCGCTCCGATATCCTGACCATCAAGAGCTTGAACGTTTGCGGAGTCTTCCAGGCAGGGCCTGTCACCACGCAACCAACACCAGTTAAAGCGAGCAGCAGACTCTGAGATAAGTTCCGCTTTAATGGATTTCGGTAATTGCCACTTGTCATTCATTGAACGCCAAGTCGGCTCTTTTGGATTCGACATGCGACAGAAGACATACTTGATCATAAATCGAGACATATCGGTACGATTTGAAAATCCTGCATGAACCATGTCGAAGTGCACAAGGATAAAGCTACCGGCGGCTAAATGTTGAGGAACTACAACACCTGATGGTTGAACCGAGGGATGCGGCCACCAGTGACTGCCCGCCTGCAATCTTGTAGGTCCCATCAACAAAGTCGTATCGTGTGGAAAGTAAAACCCTATCAAGAACCTTGGTTGATGATGTCGCGCTCGCGACAGAGGGCTCTGCGCATCCTGATGCCATCCTGACCCCGCCGTACTGCCTTTACCCATTGGCGGACTATCGTCAGCATTATCAAGGTGCAAACNGTGGTCATCGACGGGAGTGCTCATGTGAACAGCTCGATGAGGATGACAAAGGTAATCTGAGCCCAACAGAGATACCAGAGCACCATGGACAGAAGGAGAGCGAATTACTTCATGGAGTGCTGGAACACGTGCGGCAATATTATTGCCATGCCAAGATTCATGGCTTTCCACTTCTCGCAATCGTTTATCAACACTCGCGTGAAACTCGCGTGGCTGACCGGTTTGCAGGATAAGATAACCATCCACGATAAAGCGCCTAACTTCCTCATCGGACAGTAACTTGGTGGACTTCAAAGTATCGCCCTCATTAGATCTTGTCTCGTAATGCGCCTAACTATATCTAAATAAAGGAATCGCAAAACCTCAACATCAAAAGTAGATACATTATGCATCACTCATNTCAACTAAGATGCTTTAACGCAAAGCACGTCATTTTAGATAACTATAACTCCTCTCCATGCTAATTATCTGTAGGCGCAGGGTCTGATCAGATCCCACCTGCTCAGGCTTAAGGGTGGTTTAGCTGGAGGCTTCCAGNTCAGCAATGTTCTCGAGTAAACCCAGCTCTTTTAGTTCCATATAATGGCGCTATTGTTTTGCATGACGGCCAATTATCTATTTCCAAATCTCTCTNCCATCAACTNCTTCTTTAGTCAGCGGCGCGATGTCACAAGGAGCAGCGAAATCGACTTAAAGTACGTTGATCAAAGAGCAACTAGACGCACAAACCGCCTTGGCGGAAATCCAGTCAGGATCCTAAATGCAAGACCCAGCGGCCGCGCAGCAGACACTCGGTCACGCTCAACTCCTTCGACAGGCACAGCCCTAAACCGATTATCAATATCTGCATATCTGATATGGACTTCAGGTTCATCCAATAAACGCCAGTACCAAAGTCGAGGCCAATGATTCACTGCAATGTACAGATCCTCATCAACATGAATGCGAGTGACGACGCGATCATTTGCTTCTCCCTCATCATAGGTCGTGATGACAAGTGTTTCGTTGTTTTCAGGCTGGCTATAGCCTAACAGCGATTCAAACCCAACCACCAACAACACGTAGAATAAGAACNCGCCTATAAGAATTTTTTTCAGCATTTAATAATCTCAACTGGATCTGAGTGTTATGGAGAGTGTACCACTCCGACAGCCANCTAAACTTTACNGGNCACTTTGGTCACTAGAATTAACGTCAGACAATTCTGTCTCCGCTATCAGAATCAGGCCGNCAAATAGAAAAACCGCGCCCAACACAAAACCCNAGACTCCNAGTNTTCTAGGTTTCTCCGTAGGCTTTGATTTAGGCATAGTTACCTCNGTGTATATCGACACCTGTTGCAGCCANAGACTAATAACTCGAGACTCAGGGCGACTTATCAGGGATGAAATTTCTGATCACTTTCGCCACTTCATTTGGCTGATCGTAATGCAACATGTGCCCAGCCTGATTAATTTCAATCCAGTCAGCATGCTGAAAAAGCGCCTTTTTNCTCAACTGATCAGTCTCGTAGAACTCGGTATCCTGCTGGTCTAGNGTAGACCGAATGCTAGCCCAGTACTCAATCGATCTTGAACCGGTCACCAACAGGACAGGACAACTAATAGCTTGATAAGCCTCCTCTGATTCTGAGTGGCTAAAGGTCGTCCAGATAGAATCTACCCTAGCATCCCACTTCCACACGACGCCATCCTCAGTCTCCTCGACGCCGTGCCTCGTCAGTAACTCTGCCCTTTGCGGGGACAGGGCAGGGTTATTGGCCATCAGCCGATCGACCGCCTCCGTTTCACTGATCATGGTACGCCGGCGATACATCGACAGCTGTTGCTCGATGGACGCACGCCAGCGTTCNAAACGCCATTCTATAGACTTTTCACCTGTATCTGCCTCACCAGGAGGCCCCATACCATCTAGCATAATGAGTCTAGTAACGAGAGAGGGATAAAGCGCAGTGAACCGTCCGCAGATGTGCCCCCCGAGACTGTGCCCAACAAGAACCACATCCTCAAGCCCGTAATGATCGAAAACAGCTTTGAGGTCAGCAATAAATAGTAACATGCCATAGTAACCTGGCTTCTCACTATCCCCATGGCCACGCAGGTGGGGGAGAATCAACCGACAATCCGGCAAATGCTCACTGAGATATAACATTGAATACGCATGGTCTCGCATACCATGCACTACTACTACAGGCTGTCCATCAGTGGGGCCCGTAACCAAAACGTTCAGACGGCAGTTGGCACCCGATAACTCATCTATTTCAANCAAGGCCCTAATTTTTCCTGTCGTCAAACATTTTAGGATCCCCAACNTTAANTTTTACAGGGTCATCGCATGCCAAATCATGGGCCGTCCGGCAGCATCACGAAAACAGCTCTCGCTGGGCGCGCCGCACAAATAAAAGTCCAATGATCGCATTGAACAAAATGAAGAAATTGTGTTGCACCAGACCAAAGGCGGACATCTCAGCTGGGTAGTCAGGAAACAAAATTACCCACATCGATACCGCTACAGCACGAAAAGGGCCCGGGATCGACGCGCCAAAGAATATCACAGGCAAAATCCCTAGCATTTGAAGATAGGAATACTCTATACCAAAAAGCGAGAGCGCTTCAGAATAAACCACGACTGCCGCTAGCAATGCAGGTGAACGTAGTATGAGAATTAGGCCATATTGACTGAGATTCGCATCGCGGAATACCGACAAAATATCACGATCCCGCAGATGCAGCTTTGGCATTATAGTGCCCTTGAAGTAAAGAAATGCGACAGCAAATACGGCGACGATGCTCATCCCGACCCAAGGCAAAGCTTGGAAAACTTGAGGCAAATTGTCCCACTGCAATGCCAGACCAATATTCGCCCAAGCACAGAGATAGATCAGCTCACAAACCATGATAAAGAGCATACTTGAACCCAGCTTCCATCCAGGTACCTCTTCACGGCGATANAGATATAGCGCCATGGCGCCTTTACCAACCTGTTCATTCAGAATAGATAGAATGTAGGTGCTTGCTCGGACTGGCAGAATATCGGTGTAGGAAACTCTAGCATTGAACCAGTTGATAACCCGCCAGACGATTAGCGAATCAATCAAGAAAAAAAACAAGGAGTAAGGCACCATCAAGCCAAGCCAAATCCACCAATTTACGCTGGCAAAGACATCTGCCAAATAAGCAACAACAGAAAGATTTTGCGCAGACGCTGGTCCGGCGATACGAGTATAAAGGAAAACAAAACAACCAATTGTTATTAACCAAGGTATGGCCTGTTTTACCAAGCTACTCTTTTTTTTTGTGCCTTCTTCTCCAGAGTTTTGGTTGAGATCTGTCAATATCAACTTGCTCCCTATATATAACGGTGGCCATGGTAACATCTATCGACAGACGTCGTGAGCCAGCCAATATAAAGGATGNAGTGANGCTGTTCCCGACATAAACAATCTTTTGAAAAAAATTAGGATCGCAAGCTTAACCAAATACTGTCATCGCGCCTCCATTAGCTCAGCCTNGGTCGGCAATCTTCAGTAGCTGCTTACCCAAATTTTGACCCGTGAAAAGTCGATTGAGCGTGTCGGGAATGTTCTCGAAACCTTCCTGCATATCTACCTGATATTTCAGTTCTCCTGCCTGAATCCAATTCATTAATTGAGCAACTGCTTCGCCAGCTCGATCCATATAATCAATCACAATAAACCCTTCCATTCGGGCTCGCATAACAACAAGATTCATCAGGTTCGACGGACCAGGAAGCGGTTCTGTGGCGTTGTANCCNGAAATGCCGCCACAAAGAACCACACGCGCACGCATATTGATATGGTTCAACGCTGCTTCAAGAATTTCACCACCTACATTGTCGAAATAGACATCAATTTTNCCGGGGCAGGTCTCTGCGANGCGTGTATTGACATCCTCGTTTTTGTAGTCGATTACTTCATCAAAACCAGCTTCCTCTGCAAGCCAGCGACATTTATCAATTCCACCCGCAATACCCACAACCCGGCAGCCCTTNAGCTTTGCTATCTGGCCTGCAACCGAGCCCGTCGCTCCCGCCGCCCCAGACACTAAGACCGTTTCACCAGACTTGGGCTCACCAAGATCCAGAAGTCCAAAATAGGCCGTTAGTCCTGTTACGCCAAGCACTGAAAGCATCATTTCCGGAGGCACACCATCTGGAANCTTCGATAAGCCCAGCACCCCCTGGCCNGGCGCAGCGACTATGAANTCCTGCCAACCACCTGTGGTCTGCACCAGATCGCCTTTCTGAAATTCAGGATTATTTGACTCTACTACCTGACCGATCGATCCTGCACGCATCGGCTCACCAAGCTGAACAGGCGGAAGGTAACTTTCACGATCTTCCATCCAGCCACGCTGAGTAGGATCAAATGAAAGATAGAGATTTCTGACCAGCACCTCGTCGCCTCCAGGTTCCGGGATCGGCGTTTCTGCGTATTCAAAATTCTCTTTAGTAACAACACCAAAAGGGCGTTTGGCGAGCAGCCATTGACGGTTCGTATTCATGATACTTCCAGATCTGGTAAAAACAGGGCGCCATTATAAAGGAATTAACTCGACCTATAATCGTTGTTCTTTAACTCCATTCAAGGCCAAATAGAGTTCCAATAATGCTCAGGACAACCTGTGAGCTCATCCCAGAACANTCCGGCCATAGCCGGCAAAAAAAATAGCGTCCGGATATCAACCAAACTCTGGTTCGGTCTGGGTGCCACCGGTGAATCGACGACCAACTGGATCTTCAACGCACTGGCCTTCATCTACTATCAGCAAATTCTTGGACTGTCCGGCACGTTAACTGGTGCCGCCGTACTGGTTGGCATACTATCAGACGCGTTCACTGACCCTGTCATGGGCTCTATTAGTGACAGTTTTCGCTCTCGCTTCGGGCGACGTCATCCCTTCATGTTTGCTGCCCCAATACCATTGGCGGCAAGTGTTTTTTTGATGTTCAACCCTCCAGAATCAGTAATTCTAAACCAGACACTCTTGTTCTCCTGGTTTTTGATCTTTACGGTTTTGATGCGAAGTCTACTGACGTTATTTGCTGTGCCACACCTAGCAATGGGCGCGGAGTTGTCGAGCGATTACATCGAACGGTCCAAAATCATGAGCTATAACAACCTATTTGGGTTCTATGGCGGCTTTCTCATGCACTGTTTTGTTTGGTTCCTGATCTTCGGCTACCTCTTCGAAGACAGAGGGGGGCAATTGCACGGGCCTGCCTATCAACCCATTGTTTTGTTCTGCTGCGCACTGATCGTGCTGGCAATTATGGGCTGTGCTTGGTTTACCCGNGACCAGATCCCTAAACTTATGGCACCAGATAACACACCACCATTCACTGTTCTGAAACTCTTTACCGATATCTGGGCAGCTTTGAAAAACACTCACTACCGATACCTGCTGCTCGGCCTATTCTTCTTATCAATGACTATCGGCACTCACGAGACGCTAGCCATCTACATGGGCACATTTTTCTGGGAGCTCAGCCCTTATCAAATCGGATGGCTAGTTGTTTCAAGTGTCATCGGTTATCACATNGGTTTTACCCTGACATCCGTCGCCCACCGACACTTTGATAAGCGTTGGACCATAGTTGGNGCCGCAGCCGGACTGAGCGTTTTTTGGTCAACAGCCGTAACGTTAAGGCTTCTAGGCTTGGCCCCCGAGAATTCCACCTGGGGATTAGTCGCCTTCATTATAAGCATCGGAATTTTTTCATCTGCCTGCGGATCAATACTCAACATTAGTGTCATGTCAGCTCTTGCTGATATTGCTGACGAACACGAATTAAATACCGGTCGACGTCAAGAAGGTATCTTCTATTCGGCCCGTACATTTTTTTCCAAAGTGACCAACGGCATTGGTCACCTGGTCGCTGGCATTGCTCTGGATTTCTACATCTTCCTGCCAGCGGGAGCTGTGCCAGGAGAGGTCCCGGAGGACGTCCTGTTTCGCCTGGGCGTAGTTGATGGTCCATTTGCGATGATTTTTGGTCTAATAGCGGCCTGTATCTATGCTGGCTATAGGATAGATCAGCAATATCATGCAGACATCAAGCGACGACTTGATGAAATTAAAGCTTCGAAACCGAACCTCGGTACTGACATTCCTCAGTAATGCAATTCGACTTAAAAAGTTAGCGGGCCGACATAGGTTCGTCAATTACCCCTGCCTTCTCTCTGACTTCTTTCTCCGGATAAAACAAGTAACCAGCCGCACCAAATAAACAAAGACCACCAGCCACAGGACCTATGAGTAAGACTCCCAAAGGTTCTTCAACAGAACGACCATAAGCAGATAATAGATAGCTCATAATGGCAGCCGAAGCTGCATACACCCACTTAGTAAATAAACCTTGGACNCCATAGTACATCGCTGCCCTATTAGCCCCAGTCNTGGCTTCATCNAGATCGATAAGCTGTCCTAAAATCACTGTTGGGAGAATCATAAAACCAGCAATTGCCAGACCTTTGATCGCTGTGAGCCCAACAATGATAATCAGGTTGATTAGATCACCCGGTCCGTCTGGCACACTGGGCGTCAACAATCCGTAGGGTACCATCGAGATTCCCATNACGACGATACTGAAAATTACTGAATTTCTTGGCCCAACCCTATTCACCAGAAGATGGATGAATGCAAANCCGATAAGAATACCCGGTAACATCGCCAGAGAAAGCATAGCTGCGAAGCCTTCATCACGACCAAGAATAATCCGNACAATATATGGCACCGCGGGCCCAGTCATACTCATGCCTAGTATGAANATAATCTGAGCAGCCAGATAAATCATGAAAGGTCGATTGCTTAGAGTGGTCCCCAATGCCTCTTTCATATCCATGGTTGAAGGAACAACGTCCAGCTCACTCTCGTCAAGGGCCAGGATCGGTGCAAGACACATGACAAAAGCGAGCGCACACGACAGTACCACCACCAGTTGAACCGCAGTGGTCGCATCAAAGCCGGCGCTTTTAAAGNCGTCGATACCAGCTAACCATATAACCCCATANGCCATAACAATCGGACCTCCGATCATCGCCCTAAGTCGACTGAAACTGACTCGGTCCGCTTCAGTCCTTGCAATTTCAGGGATGAGCGCAAACCAGGGGGCCACGTAGACGGTAAAAAATATGTAATAAACAGCTAGGACCACAGTCAGGAAAATAAATACATCGAAGCTNCNTGGAGCACCAGGCGGAAAAAAGAGCAACCCAGGAATGACAATCATCGGCACAATACCNACTATCATAAAGAGCCTGCGGCGGCCAAGCTTCGAGGTGGAGCGGTCAGAGAAATGACCGACAAACGGGTCCGCTAAAGAATCAACAACTCCACCAATCAGTCGCGCAAGACCATAAGCGGTCAAAACACCTAGAAAAATCTCCTCGCTAACCTGGGTCTCTAAACCGGCCCCTGCAGGCGGCAAATAGAAATATATGCCAATAGAACTGACCAAGGCACTGGTAATCGCAAANCCCGGGTAACCCAGNACAAATAGCAGGCGAGAACGAAAAGAGAGGCTAGCCAGAGAGTCTGATGGATTAGTCATATTAACGCAGACTANCCCGCGTTAATGCGCGGCGGAAGATCATACAGCAACAGATTTTTATCTCCTGTTTGTCATATGATTAGCCGTACTACCATAAAATACCCCACATTGCTGAATAACCCTAGTCGCAAGAATAACAACTATTTTCTAGCAGGTTTGCTGTTGGTCGCAACAAGTTAATGCACGATTTAATGAAATGGGTGCTGAACCAGGCCGCCAAAGCAATTTGGGATTCTGCCGGCTATGTTGTAACTGAAAAGGGTGAGACTGACCTATCGCCGACTACAGAAGCAAAATGGCAAAAGTCGAAGCTGGCGCAGCCATGGTTGCGGAACCAGCACATCTTTTTACCCTCCAAGGTCGCTCAAGAGGCCCTTCCTGGGACGCATTCGCTGCAGGGAAAAGTTCGTGATTCTAGGCTAAAGTGACAGCGCAACAGTCAATACATATAAGTTTCCCCTGCCAAATTTAGGTCATTTGTGTTCCTGACTCTTTTCTAGTGTCTTATCAACTCGACTAAAACGATAACCNGCTCGCAATCTCAGGTTCTCGGGAAAGCGCGACTGATCGACCCACTTCGGGAAATTCATTAANGGTTCACCGTTACCNCTCAAANCCCCACCCTGTTGNTCTAAATCNCTTGTTAACACGCAGGCNNTTGATATTTNTTCANCNGAGGGTAACTCAATACATTCGTCACTGTGTCCNGNTTTCAGNCTTCTAGGTTCAGGCAGACCAAGTCGGATATATTGTTCTGGTGGTGCTTCATTCTTAGCCATCTCAAGTAACAAGAGTTTGATCATCCGAGCTTCGATTAATTGATCGTCCAACGGACANAGNTGCCCGGGATCCTTTTCGATATCAAACATTAAGGTAGCACGGCGNCCTCGACCTACGGGGTTGTCCAAAGCTAGAANAGTCCTTACCGTGCGGCTCGGTATCTTCATTACCTCGCAACCTTTCATAAATGAGAAGCCAGCTACCTTCTCCCATCGCTTTAATTCATCGGGAGAGAACATCTTGTTCATGTGCGTCGGCATAAGGGTATATTCGAATAGAGGGGTGTTCTCTTCGTTGCCAGGAGCTCNCATNTATACATATTTGCCATCGGTTACGTTCACCTGTCCNCCCATAACTCCAAATAGAGCAGCTTGCCGAGAAGGTTCGTCTTCCAACATACGTTCGGCCAGGCGCTGGCCCTGCATATCCTNGGGNACTTTAATNTCGAAAAAATCNAGAACCGTAGGCGCNAGGTCGATTGTCTGAGCGAGTGAAGTCCGCCTGTCGTCTACATATGATGGAAATCTGGGGTCGTAAATCCAGAAGGGAATGTGGGCGATTTCTTGAAAAAAAGGTGTTACNACTTTGGCCCACCAGTCGTGCTCTCCCATCAAAAAACCATGATCCGTATTCACCAGCAACANGGTATCTTTCCAAAGATCATAATNATCAAAGGCATCAAGGACGCGGCCGAGCTGCTGATCGCAGAAGCTAACAAGCGCTGCATAAAGATACCGGATATGTGACACCGTTTGTTCATCTTCCCTGACTTCTCGATAAGGTGGCCAATCGAAAGGAGGACCGTCATATTCATGCGGGTACAGTTCTTGAAACTCTTGCTGNGTAAAAAANGGCTCATGCGGATCAAANGTTTCGATCTGNAAGTACCAGCGGTCNGAATGTCTGTTACGCTCGATGAAGTCTAAGCCAGAACTAAACGTGCGATGCTGCGGCTGCAGCTCTGCACTTTTCATNTGTTCCCTNTTGATATTGTCCTGTCTCTGAAAAGGCGTCTGCTGATTTTCAGGCCAACGATCTACTCCAAATTGTCGATCTCTCAGCTTGTCTACATCACCAATCCATTTGTCCCCTTCCTGNCCGCGGACCAAATCAAAGGTAGTGTAACGCTGATGATAAGTCGCTCCGCCGTCCTCCCAATAGTGCTGGTGATCAGTCACTTTNTGAGCATGAACACCNTTCTCGTTCAAAATCGCCGGCATCGAGTCATCAAAAGGTTCCAAAGGCCCCCAGGATCGATGAAGAAAATTGTAACGACCGGTATGCATTTCNCGTCTCGCCGGCATACACGGCATGGAACCTACATAGAAGTTTTCAAACTGTATGGCTTTCTTAGCGAGCCTTTCGAAGTTAGGTGCTTTCACCCAATCATTGCCGTAGCACGGCAGAAAGTGGCGGCAAAGTGTGTCATACATGACAACAACACAACGTTTCCTCTCAGTCATGTGCTNTATCCACNAAAATCCNGTTCNTCCAGAATATCAGAAACCCAATTAGCGATGCGCAATCCTGCCGCTTGCCTATTCTTAGATTTGACCTGTTAGTCCCAAAACGTGTTAACCCATGCCGATTTACGTACAATCAATAAACACGAAACAAACCTNAATTGGGGGGGNGTGGTTTATGAATGTANTACTGTCATTGNTNACCGCGGTATTCTTAATACTAAGCGCTGACGTGCAATCTGAAGAATGCCAATACTCAAAGTGGGGAGCAGACGATCAGATAGGCGCAGCAAATTATGTGACTCCAGAACAGGTAAGGCTCGCCGCGAGCTTAGTGAAAAAAGGTGAAAGCCATGCTTTGGGCATTGTTATTGAACCGGGTATGCCAGCTTACCCACCCAGATACACTCAACTCCAAGTTGTGCAGCCTGGTCAGCAATTCGATTTCGACACCAAGAAAAGCTATGGCTGGCACCTTAGTTCTAATGATGATCTAGTGCAAATGTGGCTAGGCACCGGACCTCAATTAGATGGACTCGGTCATATGGGCGAGGGAGGCTACTTTTATAATTGCAATAAAGGTTCAGACTTTTCCGACATAAGCGGTCTGACAAAGCTAGGCACTCACCTCGTGCCACCCATGATCGGCAGAGGTGTTATGGTGGATATGGCGCGGCATTTTGAGGTCGATCACCTGGCACCTGGCCAACCTTTCGGTTCAAAAGACATAAAAAAAGCTATGAAGGATCAAGGCGTTGAAGTTCGTCAAGGGGATGTAGTTTTACTGCACACCGGCTATACCGACGCCTTGCTAAAAACTGAACCTGAAACTTGGGGTAGCTCAATTCCTGGTATTACCAATGAAGCGGCGCTTTACCTCGCTAGCCTCAATCCAATGGCGGTAGGGGCCGATACCTGGGGCCTAGAAGCGGTACCGGCATTTCCTGGAGACAAACTCTTCTACGGTCATGTTACGTTCTTAAAGGAAAACGGTATTTTCATACTGGAAACTATGAACACCGGCCGCCTAGCAGCTGAAAATGTAAACGAATTCATGTTCGTTCTTGGACAAGCTAAGCTGAAGGGCACTGTGCAGATGATCATAAATCCGGTGGCTCTATGGTAAACAAGAATCTTAAATCAGGTTACCCAGCAACAGACAAGCCCATTGAACAAAAAATCAGGCTGTTACTTGGACAAGTTTGATCTATGCTTCAACACTATTTCACTTACACCCACAGATTGACCTGGCACGGACTTTGGATAATTCTTTTATCCATAATAGTTCTTGGCCTGATAACGAAACTAGTTAATCTAAGGATAATCTCTCCACCAGCAATCGGCTCTAATCTTAAGAATCCCGAACGCAGCATGCCCTTTTTGTCCAACGAATTGAGAGTCGGCACCTATAACATTCGATACGGTAAGGGATACGAAACGCCTACCACCATCAATCAACTGGCTGAAGTCCTTGCTTCTCCTGCTCTAGACATAATTGCCATGAATGAGGTTCAAAAACCTGTATTCAGCGAAACTAGCCAAGCTGAACACATTGCCGATCTCCCTGATATGAGCTGGCTTTACGCCATGACTGCCGACCGATATCTTGCGGGTCGTGCCGGTAACGCTTTACTCAGTCGCTACCANGTTACANATTNTGCGGCCTCGNCCCTTATTCACGAATCANGGGNAAATGGTGAGTCCAATGTATCGAAATCACCGAGGAACGTAATCTTCAGTCTGCTNGACAANGGGCAAAAGAAGATTGCCATCATTGCTACCCATCTAGATCGCGGTCCTTTGCGAATCAAGCAACTCGAACAGGTTCNAGCAATGTTCGACCAACACGAATATGCCATTTTACTTGGCGACCTTAACTCTTCACCGGATCAGGCGGAAATCTCACACCGCCTTACTTCCGGGGCCGTTGATGCTGTCTGCGCCTTTCAACAAAAATGCGAGTGGCACATTGATTGGATATTGACCAAAGGCTTCGAAGTTCTCGAAAACGGCAGCTACCCAATTGGATTGTCAGACCACCCACAATATTGGGCGCGTCTGAAAATTATTGACGATCCTCCGAAATTAGTAGAAAGCCCGAAGGCAAGTGTAAAACAAACTTCTGAGCCAACATGAAACTAGGATCTGCCTAGCTCAATAGCCCAGGTCGTAGATGACTAACAGCAAAGCAGTCCATGATCTATCAAATGTTTTAGAACATGCTTCTTGGCATTATCATCATTGGCGACTGAGGATCCAGCTATAGTCCGAACAAACCCTATGCAGACAAATCTGAGTTATAGATCCGTCAAAAGCAAACTATTACTGGTCACTAGAGAGACTGCTAAAGCTTTTCCAAAATGATTTTCTGATCGACTATGCTTATTTTGAAGACTCGTTAAACGTAACTACGCATCATTAAGGCATGACTAACCTATCTGAAGCCGCAGCTGCGCTTTCTATACCCGCATACATCGAATCGCTGAACGAACCGTGATCGGTTCCCGACATGACTATTCTGCCGATGTCTTTAGACACATACGGCATAACATCGCTGACATAACCAGGGGAATAATTTACCCAAGAGTGGGCACGCAAAAAAACTCGAATTTCTTCAAGATAATCAATGCTGCCTGGAAAAATCTCGTTTATTCTGCTGGCTGTCAACTGGCACTGCTCTACAATCCATGGATCACTCAGCAACATCGAGCGTTTCTCTGGTGGATTCGCCCAATCACAACTCAATATCTGCGGGGTGTCCTCTCTCGTTTTGCCCCGATTAAGCACCCAATCCGCAGGCATAAAGTTTTGTATCGGCGCATTATCCAACCACGTTATGTAATCCTTGTTATAGATCGTTCGATTAAAGCAGAGGTTAATCATTGAAATATCAAGATATTCGATTTTGCTAAAAGCATCGTTTTGTTCTGCCGGCATATCAGGGATTGCATACCGGGCAACGTGATTGTGGGCGCCCCAGATACAGGCCCGACAACGGATGGTTTGTAATTTATCGTCTTGTAGATACGTTACATCTACAGATTTGCCATCAATTGTATTTTTGACGCGAATCACGCAACTCCCGGTCCGAATTCTACCCTGCCCCTGCTTAGTGACACCTTCCGCCAGTGCTTCGGCCATGGCCGCAAGACCGCCGGGCCAGGAACCGATCGAATCGTAGTTCTGCATACCACCCATTATGAGAACACAAATGAAAGCTGAACTGTTTTTCGGAAATGAGGAAACTTGGGGGGGACAATAAATTTCACACCACTTGACGACTTCTTTAGGGAAATTGTTGACTCTCAACCAATGTTCAAAACTTATTGAGTCTAGGTCTAAAATTTCCCTACGTGCCAACGGATCCACTGGCGCTTTTCCGGCGAAGAGAACATCCGCCTCATCACGTAAACGTGCAGAAATTTCTGTTACCAGAGCAACAAAGCGTCTAAATTCTTCCTTGATCCGCTCAGAATAGGGCAACCCCTTAAAATCATCGCGGTATAGATTCCTGACAATAGTCTTATCCAGAACATATGCGTCATATCCACCAATCAACAAAGGAGACAGATTGAATTCTCTCTCCATAAAGTCAACCAACTCTGACTCCATATCGGTGTAGGCGGCACCTAAATTCATGTATGTGCCATCACGCAAATCACGCTGCGCATTACCCCCCGTTCGCAGCTCCTTCTCGAGACACACAAGATCTACCTCGGGCAGATGATAGGCGGCAAACAAAGATGTCGCCCCGGCACCTACTATAACGACCTCTCGGAATTCCGTTGGTTCAGGAATCGAAAACTGATAGCCATCACGTAACATGTGAAGCGGTTCACGAACCACATGTTGTCGATTAGTCTGAATAGGTTCTGGCTCTTCTGAATAGGTTCTTTGTACCGGCCAACCAAGCGCTGCACTGCCAGCAATTACCGTGCGAATAAAATCGCGACGTTTCATTTGATTCCTTACCATGTACTTGATTTCTCGCTACGCGATGAGATTAATGTCCTAAGCAACCAAGTCAAATACATTTATTGAGATCCCCATTTCTGTCTGGCAAAGATTTAAAGTCCAACTCAGACAGGTGCCGAACGGCGTCCTCGTGTGATAAGTTCTCTTATTCTCGGCATGCAGTTAAACCAATGTCCGTTAAGCTCCGACAACAGGAAAATAAGAGTGGCAATCCTAGCCTAGCCAACCAAGGCTTTGGACAGGTCAATTTCGAAGATCCTCCACAACACTTTGACATTTCTGAAGCGCGCGCCGCCACGGATTTTTTTGAAGAGCATGGCTTTGTCGTGCTCAAGAATTGCTTGGATAAAACCGAGCTTACCCATTTGAACGAGTTCTTCGATCGAACACAACATGAGGTTCCTGAAAAATGGGGGTTGGGAGAACGAAGAAAGCCCCACCATAGAGAGCAGGGTCTGATATTTTCACAGCCATTACTGGACTATCCTGAAATCGACCAGTACACCCGGCACAAGGGTTCGTTCCCTCTTGTTGCCCGACTCCTTGGAGGAGAAGATCGGGTCAGGTTCGCCGAACTTAATTTCAGAGAGACACCTGCCGATGCAGGTATCGGCGCGATGAACTTCCATCATGACGCCGTGAATGAGGATCGATTCCTCCGGGAACCATACAACCCAGTAGACTGGTTGTGCGCGATACATTATCTAACTGACACACAACCCGGCACACCGACTTTTTGCGTGGTTCCTGGAAGCAATCGATATGAGACATTAAGTGAAGCTTACGAAGGACTAGGGTCTAATTACCAAGAAACGCCCCTCTACGGACATGCTGGCACCTGCGTTCTTTATGACACCGCAACTTTCCATGCACGATACGACGGTGATGGAAAGCAAGCTAGACGCACCTGGCACCAGTATTACGCAAGAGGTGGCTGGTTACGGAGTTCTCTGCCAACAACCGACCGGTACATGCGTCCACCATCCCGTTGCCTTACCGACTGGAATCTTTTCCCAGAGCGACTGGTTTTCAATAAGGATCCAAAGATCAGACTCTTCTTTTCACACTGGAATACCGCTCAATGCGAATGGGTAACTTCAGGTTTCGATGCTGAGCTTCGTCGAAGCATGCCGCGGGGCGAGCAATAAACTAAGCTCCCTCAGGTGCATAAAATCCGAAAAACCAACTTGCGTACCATCGGATCAACCAATCTTAGAGAAACCTACAATGAGTATGCGAACGAACTAATCCTTTTTCGATCGTAATTGGTGGAGCGCTTCATCGACACCCAATTTTGCCCAAGGCTGCCAGGGTAGCGTGAATAAGGAAAAACCAAGATCGATCAAATCTTCAGGGGTGAGACCAGGTGGAACAAAATAAATGCCAGCAAACTTCCCGGCACCTTTAGCTGCTTTCGCGATCTTTTTGAGCGCATCTATATATTTGTCATGACGATAATCTAGCGTGACATTTAGATTAATGGACAGATCTGATGGGCCTACTAAGAGAGCGTCCACACCATCCACAGAAGCAATCTCATCAACAGCTTCCAACGCCGCCGCCGTTTCTATCATCGGCAAGATCAACAACTGATCATTGACAATATCCATATATTCGCGATAGTCCTTAAATTCACCCCAATCACCTGCAACACCACTTGAACTTCGCTCTCCCGCTAGAGGATATCTGCACCAACCGACCATTTGTTCAGCGTCCCTAGGCGTATTGATCATCGGCGCTATTAAACCTCGAGCTCCCGCGTCCAAGGCAAAACAGATCTGGTCTGGACGATTATCGGCCACGCGTACAACCGGGCTAGCTTGTCGACCTCGAATTTTTGCCAGCACAGGACCCAGTTGCTTGAGTTCTATCGTCGAATGCTGAGTGTCGAATAAGAGGAAATCGAAGCCCGCTCCCGACAAAAACCTTACTTCACTTTCCAGGCCAGCAGTTGTTCCTATCGCCGTGCCGCCTGATCGTAAAACCTCTTTGACTTGATTCACACGTTTCTCCGTTTGAGTTTGGGGCCGCTTACCTATTAATGGAAGTATAACCAGACTGTTTGTCCTGCGGTGAAGACGAAAAATTCCAAATGAGCATATCAAAGGTTTAGAAATAAACCTCGCAAGAAGTCTGACGAGGACACATCAGCTTGGAAGGCGAAGTATCTAGCAATCAATTCCCTATTGGGGCAATCTGAAGGCATTACATGGAGGTTTAACTAACGGAGAAAACTATGACGAACACGGCAGAATATGACGATTACGATGCTATGGGGCTCGCGGAACTGGTTAGAAGCGGCGACGTTAGACCGCAGGAACTGCTGGAAGAGGCAGTAAAACGTACCGAGCAAATAAACCCCAAAATCAACGCCGTCGTTCAGAAGCACTACGATGAGGCAGAGGCAGCTATCCGTGCCGGCCTGCCTGATGGTCCCTTTACTGGAGTACCATTTTTACTGAAAGATCTGAACATCCTATTGGAAGGCACCGTTACTTCAATGGGAAGTGCTATGTTCAAAGATTATATGGCAACCTACAATTCAACACTGACTAATCGTTATATTAAGAGCGGACTCGTCATCTTTGGTAAGACCGCTTCTCCTGAATTCGGGGCATTACCAGTAACAGAGACCCAACTTTTTGGGGCAACCCGCAACCCATGGGATCTGGATCGCACACCTGGAGGTTCAAGCGGAGGCGCATCCGCATCTGTCGCGGCTGGCATCATCCCTATGGCCAATGCATCTGACGGCGGCGGCTCTATTCGAATTCCTGCGGCATGCACTGGATTAGTGGGCCTGAAGCCTACTCGGGGTAGAACAGCCATGGGTCCGACGATCGGTGAAGGCTGGGGTGGCCAATCTATCAGCCACGTTGTCAGCAAAACCGTAAGAGATTCGGCTGCGATGCTGGATGCAACAACTGGTCCGGAACCAGGTGACCCCTATTCCCCGCCCTACTTTGACGGTCTATACCTTAACGAAGTCGAAAAACCTCCAGGCAAGCTAACGGTAGCGCTGATACCAGAAAAGATTGGAAACGGATCCTATTCACCGGAGATTAGAAAAGCACTTGAAGAGACAGCTTCACTAATGGTCGAGCTGGGCCATGATGTCGAAGAGGCCACTCCAGAGGTCGACGGTTATGCTCTACAATTCGCGAGCACAACACTTCTAGCCGCCAATCTAGCCCTGAAGGTTACCCAGCAGGAAGAAGAGACCGGACAGCCCCTCAGGGAGGGAGATCTTGAGCCATCAACCCTGGCTCTTATAAAGCTCGGTCGATCAATCGATGGGGAAGCCTGCGCAAAGGCCAGCCAGATCAATCACATGTCGGGTCGAATCATGGGACGGTTCCATGAAAATTACGATATCGTTTTATCACCAACCCTAAGTACGCTGCCGGTACCAATCGGTTATTTTAGCGATGGTGATCTCGGGGAAAAGATCGGCGAATTTATGGCCAATACTTCAATGTTCAATCAAACAGGACAACCGTCCATATCCTTACCCCTAGCCTGGAGCGAGAATAAACTTCCCATCGGCATCATGTTCAGCAGCGCCTTTGGGCAAGACGATCAACTTATCCGGCTAGCAGCACAGCTCGAGCAAGCTCGCCCCTGGAGCAATCGTCGGGCACCTCATCACGCTGCCAACTTACCGTAAACCTGGGGTAGTACTATGAAAATCTTGGTTGCGATGAAGAGCCATGAAGCCAATACTTTCTCCCCAGTGCCCGCGCCGCTGGAGCGCTTCAGCGCAGGGAAATTTCCGTCGGAGGGAAACATCATCTAGACAAAAATCTCGAATTCACATCCACCGGCAATCAGTTGGAATCGTTTTTTAGACTGACATCCTGAAACTGTAGTTCATTCAACGTATGATAGATTCCTTCCAGCGCCATCAATTCATCATGGGTACCGAGCTCCTTCACTGTCCCATGTTTCAACACCAGGATTCGATCAGCTTCCTGAATAGTCTGCAGGCGATGAGCAATCAGGATCGAAGTCCTTCCTGTCATAATTTGATGAAGTGCTTGCTGAATAAGTTGCTCTGTCTCTGTATCAATGCTTGCGGTCGCCTCATCCAGAACCAAGATTTCCGGATCAGCTGCAAGCACCCTCGCAAACGCGAGTAGTTGACGCTCACCCTGGGAAAGATTCTGACCACGCTCAACCAACTTAGTGTCATAGCCGTCCGGCAGTTCTCGTATAAAGGAATCGGCGGACACTAAACGTGCCGCGTTAATCGCATCGTCGCGTGTAACGCCAGGTGTGCCCAAAATAATGTTATCGAGAACCGAGCCAGAAAAAATATGAAAATCCTGAAGAACAACACCAATGCGTCGACGAACCTCACTCGAGTGAATATTCTTGATATCAACATCGTCCAAGAAGATAGTGTCCTCAGGAAAATCATAGAATCTTCCAAGTAAGCGAATCAGCGTACTTTTCCCTGAGCCAGTGGGTCCCACCACGGCCAGTTTCTCTCCAGGCTTAATGGTAACCGAGATGTCGTGGAGGACCTGGTTATCAAAGTCATAGCCAAAATCAAGGTGACGAAACTCCAATTTGCCGCGTAACCGGCCGGGCAGCTCTACCGGATTTTTCGGCTCTTCAATCTGCTCATGCCAATCTAACGCTTGAAAGATTCTCTCTGCACTCGCCATCGCACGAAACAACACGTTGTACTGTTGACCAAGAACCCGAATAGGTCGGATAAACATATCAATGAACTGAGTAAACAAAATGACGCTTCCCAGTGATATGGATTCCTGGATAACCGAACCACCACCTATCCAGATAATCACGGCTAAAGCAATATTCACCATGTTATCCATGAAGGCGCCATATCCTGTCTCAAGGTATATGGCATTAATTTCCTGCTTCTGGTTTTCCCGATTAATTTCCCGATACGCAGCTAGATTTTGCCTTTCTCTATTATTCAGTTGCACAACTTGAACACCAGACAAGTTTTCCTGCAGGTTTTGGTTCAATTGAGAGACTGTGTTCCTGATTGCTCGATAAACACGTCGAGTTGCTTGGCGGAAGAAATAGGTAATAACAACAAAAACAGGAATAGCCAGCAATAACCAGAACGTCAGTTCAACATCGATAGCCAGCATGATGAATAGTGCTATAAAGAAAGGCACAAATTCGCCAATGAGCATACCGACGCCCATTAACAGTTCGAAAAGTGCCTGCACATCGTTAGTTATTCGAGTCATGACCCGGCCGACTGCCACCTTGTCATAAAAAGATGATGGTCGGCGTTCCATGTGCTCAAAGAGATCGAAACGCATATCGCGGAGCGAGTCTAGAACAACACGCGCGAAAGTGACTCGGTGGTAATGGTAGGCTACGTGGCAAAGCACGGTGAACAATCCAAATATCAGACAAGCTGCAACAACCGGGGTAAGTCCAGTCAATGCAACAAGATAGTTATTAAGATCATTCATACCAAAGTCCGGCATAGTCAGTTTCGGATCACCGATAATGATTCCATCAACTACCACCCGCGTGATGATGACAGGGAGAAGTACAGCCATTAGTGAGGCAAACAGAACTANAAAAATAGACCAGGTGGCCAGTTTAAAATGCGGCTTGACCCATCCCATGATGCGACCTAGATACTGCATATTCATAGCCTGACCGTGAATGTCCGCTTCGAATACAGCGTGATCGAGTTTTTCTCCTGCGTCGATCTGACTCATCTTNAGTCCTTGCTTGGCTCTTGCTTTGTTTGCGGTTTGTTAGTCTGCGACTGCTCGAGGTCAGCATAGAATCCACCAGACCGAATCAGCTNCTTATGAGTGCCAGNCTCAAGAATTCTGCCGTCCTCAAGAACTACTATGCGATCTGCGTGCCTCGCAGTTGACACTCGGTGCGAAACAATCATGGTCGTCAAACCATGTCTGAGACGCTTTAGGCCCTTCAAAATATGTTCTTCGGTCTCGGTATCAACCGCCGAAAAGCAGTCATCAAGGATCAACAAGGGTGTCATGCGGATCAATCCGCGGGCCAGCGCTGTACGTTGTTTTTGTCCACCCGAGAGGGTAACGCCTCGCTCTCCAAGCAGGGTATCCAACCCATTCGGAAATTCTTCAATCGTCTCGCGCAAGGCGGCGGCATCAGCTGAATGCCAGATCTGATCAACATGACGGTCCGGATTATCATAAGCAATGTTGTCACCGAGACTGTCTGCAAACAGGAATGGATCCTGAAGCACGAGACAAACATGATCCCTAAGGTAAGACAGAGGAAAATTTTGGATTGGATGTCCATCCAAGTCGATCCGGCCCTTCGTCGGATCCAAGAGCCTGACCAGCAACCGAAGCAGAGTCGACTTGCCAGAACCNACGCGACCCAGAATAGCAAAGGTCTCACCCGGNTAGATATCCAAGTTGATATTCTCTAACGCATTCCGATCTTTATTGCCGTAACGGTATGAAAGATCTCGAATCGACACACGTCCGGTTAGGTTCGGAAANTCTTTATCTGCATCTTCTTGTATCTNGGGAACATGATCGAGGATATCGAACAAACGAGCAGTACCGGAAGCACCCCTCTGCCACTGAGTAACGAGAGAACCAGCTTCACGAACAGGCCACATTAATAGAGCTAAATAGGAGAAGAAAGCTGCAAAAGTGCCAATAGTGATTTCGCCGGAACTGACCAGAAAACTGCCATACCCGATAATAATCAAGGTCGCTATTGCTGCCAGAACAGGCATCAACGCACCCAACAGCGAACTGGTCGTGAAAAGCGTAATGTTGTCTTCAGCAAAAGTTTTGTTAACGATCGAAAAACGCTCTACCTCCTGCTCTTCCTGCGCCATCGCTTGTACAGTCCTAATGCCGTTGAGATTCTCTTGAACGAANGNNGATANNGTTGAGAAACCTTCCTGAACCGTGTGNGACTGGGCATAGATTTTCTTCGAAAAAATATAAGCCACGACAGTAATTGCGGGCAACGGTATAACCAGCGCNAAGGTCAACTTCCACGACAGCATAAACATGAAAGACAGACCAACCACCGCNGTAAAGATCAANACTGCTGTCATGCGTGAAGTACCNGCGATNACCTGACGAACCAGCGAAATATCGTTAATGGCCCGAGCCATCAGGTCACCTACGCTGTAGCTNGAGAAAAAAAGTGGCCCCTGACGCTGAAGATGATCATAGATACGATTACGTAGNTCAAAGGCNGCATACATNCCAATACGCCGCACCAAGATACGACTGATAATCGTGACAACCATCTGGCAAATCACGCATATCACTATGGCGATTGCCGGATAGATCAGCGAGTTCATCGCCAAATCCAGATCGAAGTTTGCTTTGTCGACCTCAAGCTGAGCNCTCGCTATATTGTCGACACCCATTTTTACGTAAAGAGGAATCATCGCCTCGAAAAAACGCGCCCCAGCAAGTCCCGCGAGCCCACCCCAGAAAGCCCAAGCGTGTTTCCTGATATAGGGTAGTAGACGTAAAAGTACTTTCATGACTATATTCGAACCGAGCGCGACATCTGAACAGAATCCAATCCAAAGTGGCACAGCGCAGGGACTTCAGCGAACCGGAAAGGCCGTTATGATAATGCGTGCCGTTATTTGTTGCTAGGTATCCGGCTAAACCCGCCTAAAGCTAAACGCTAGCTATAAGACTTACCTGCGAGCCAAGGATAGCCTCTCGTTTTTCGATCAGTCCCGATTGTTTTGATGAACCAGCCAATCGGAGGGTGCTGGAACACCATGACTACCCTTAAAATATTGGTAGACCGGCAAACCTGCTCCTATAAGCGCAAGACCGGCCAACGCCCTAACGGGCGTTACCAAAAGCGTATTGATCAAGAGATAGATAGCAACCAGTATAAAGATCACAGGCACGATCGGATAACCAGCGACTTTGTATGGCCTTGGGAAGTCTGGGTATCGCTTTCTGAGAACAATTACAGCGGCGCCATTCATGGCAAAGAAAATCCAGAGGACAAACACATACACATCGGTCAAAACATCAAACGTACCACTGACCGCTAACACCACAGACCAAACGCCAATCATAATGACCGCAACAGCAGGGACACTGCGATTCGACAATTCCCCAAAACGCGCTGGCAAAAGCTTGACCCTGGCCATGGTATAAGGCACTCGAGGCCCCGACAGCATTGTTGTGTGCAAAGTGCCATAGGCTGAGATCATAAGACAGGTTGATATGACCGCTGCTACACCAGGCCCCGCAAAACGCCGAGCGACCTCAAAAGCCACCGAAGAATCTTCACCGATGCTAGCGACTTCATAGGGAGTAAGCACAAAGAAATAGGCTGCGTTGACCATTAGGTAAAGCAGAATGATTAATCCGGTACCGCCGACAAGTGCTAGCGGAATATTACGGCTGGGCTTCCGCACCTCCCCTCCCAACGCAGAAATAATCGCCCAACCGTTATAACCCCAGAGTGCTCCCAACATTGCTGCTCCGAACCCACCCCATCCCAGTCGAGCGTTGTCAGGCACCCCTTCACAATTGCCTTCAGAACCAGTCAAACTGAAATGCGTCCAGGAGCCTTCCGCCAGGATAAAAGCGCCTAACCCGACCATTAGAACCAGTCCTACTTTTACGCAGCTCAGCGCAGTGGTCGCGTGGCCGTTGACTCTCACCGTCGCCAAATTGAAGATTGTTGCCAACCCAATAACGACCATCGGTAATAAAGATAACGCCATATCGGACAAAGCAGCATCCAGCAGATCATTCAAAAAGATGACACAGAGGATAGCAACCGCCGCCGCCGATGCTCCTAGCGAAATAGTTTTTGTCCAGCCATAAAGGAATGCCCAACGTGAGCCAAATGCAGCCCCAATGAAATGAAACTCTCCTCCAGCACGAGGCATCATGCTCGTTAGCTCTGCATAAACCAGCGCACCTGCCAGAGTTAAGAGACCAGCAACCAGCCAGACCAGCAAGACCATATCCGGTGAACCGACATTACAAGTCATCACCCTGGCTTTGACGAACACTCCCGTCCCTATGACATTGGCCAGTATCAATGCAACAGCAGGTACCAAGGTCAGCGCACGAATAAGATTTTTATTCGCAGAGTCATTCATAAAGCATGCTTTGAGATGGTTAGTTTCCTTGTTTACTAAATACTATAGAGAGAAAGTCATTAAGTTCGGTCAAAACATTCACCAATTCCTATCGTCAACTGCCAACAGCTTCCTACTGGGACCTTATCTGATTGAGCCGAACAACACATCATAGAAGTTTCAGACTATCGACCATCGCTGCAACAAGAGGCTTCATCTTTTTAGCGTCAACGATTTCGGGTCTGGCAGCCCCCCAGCCAATCGAGATTAGACCTCGTACACATAGAAAAAGGGGCAAAAGTGCCTCCACGTCAGGGAGAGAGCGCCTAGCACGATAGCCGTCCAACAGAGCGTCCCTAAATTGATCGTAACGTTCGTGATCAACAAATTCACGCAGGGCGACGGCCAGGTCGTAGACATACCAACCATAACCGGCGTCGTCGAAGTCTATCGCCTGAAGCTCTTCCTTATGCACGATTACATTGCGTGGATGCAAGTCTGCATGAATGAGCCCATAAGAGGCCGAATCGGTTGTCAGTAGTCTGAGTTGCTCGTGAATCCTGCCCCTGGCTTCATAAAACTCGCGAGCTTCTTTTGCATTAAGGAAAGGAGCTTCCCAAAATTTACCCCAGAGAGGATATTCACCCATCAACCCATCAGCATTCCAGGACCGGCGAGCTAAGGGCTTGTCCGCACGCCAACTAGAAGTGTGCTCGTGCAGGCTTGCTATTAGCCCGCCTAAAGCAGAGAAACATTGAAACTGTTCTTCCGCATCCCCAGCCTGAATAACTTCTCCCAAAATTCTGCCCGGTATCCAGCGGATCATGCCAACTTGGTGCGGCCTGTTGTGCAAACTCACTTCGACATAGGCGTCGCCATCTCGAGTCAGCACATGAGGTGGTGTGCGGATACCATCCCGATTAAGGGCTGTCTCCCAGATCACTTCGGCTTTGAGTTCATCAATAGTGTTATATCCAGGTCGATGAATCCGCAATGCATATAGAGCTTCTGTCCGATCAGTGAGCCGAATTACAACATTCTCGCTGCGCGAGTGGACTTCAGCTGTCTGAATCGTAATATCCCAGCTTTCCAGAGCCTCCATGGCAGCACTAATGTAGGCGTAATCATCCTTAGNCATAGGTCAGAGGATGAGATCCTGAAAGGCGGACAAGAACCTATCTGCATGAGACTTCTGAAAAACCAGGGGAGGACGAATCTTTATGATATTCCCATAAGCACCTGCATTGCTGGCCAGGCAACCATTTTCCTTCAACGCATTCACCACCTCTATAGCACCCTTCCTATCCGGTTCGTTAGCGACTTTATCTTTTACCCACTCCAACCCTAGGAACAATCCGTGACCACGGACCTCAGCGAAATGCGAATTGCTTCCCGTCATCTCTTTCAACTGAGCTGCCAAGTAAGACCCTACATTAATAACATTATCAGCCAAGCCTTCGCTCTCAATTACATCAAGCACGGCATTACCGGCCGCTGCCTGCAGAGGCGACGACGCAAACGTATTGAAATATCGAGTCTTCGACCGGTAACGTGAAATAAGGTCATTGGATGCTGCACAGGCAGAAAGNGGAAGGCCATTACCCATGGGCTTGCCTGTGACCACTATATCAGGCTCGAAACCGCTGACTTCATAACCCCACCAAGCACCAGATCTGCAGTAGCCTGATTGGACCTCGTCGGCTATGACAACGCCGCCTGCCGCTCTCACCAAATCAGCAGCTCTCGCCATAAAGCCCGTTGGAATATCAGGCAAACCTTCATTGGCCATCAAGGAACACATAAGTAAGCCCGCAACTTTGACGCCCTCGTTTTGGAAATCAGACAATGCCTCTTCAACTTTCTCCACATATGCAGCACAGCACTCGTCTTCATCACCATCAACAATGGAACGAAAACTCTCTGGAAAAGGTATAGAACGAACATTTCGATTCGCCGTCTGATCTGTCGACACATGAGTCAATTGCATAACTTGCTCGCTATTGCCATGGTACGCCGCATTAGTACAGATAAAACCAGTACCGCCAGTGACGATTCGTGCCATACTCATTGCGACATCATTCGCCTCGGTGCCCGAACAAGCAAAGACAACCGATTCAATCTGAGCGCCATGTAGTTGGGTAAACCGTTCGGCCAATCTGACGATATCTTCATGAAGGTACCGACTATGCACATTTAGTGTGCTTGCCTGCTTATGCATCGCTTCCACTACATGTGGGTGCGCATGACCAACGCACGGCACATTGTTATACATATCTATGTACTCACGACCCTCTGCGTCATAGACAATCGCTCCCTCGCCGCGGACGAGCTGTATCGGCTCCTTGTAGAAAAGTGTTGAGCCCACTCCAAAAAAACGATTTCTTCGTTCAAGCAAAGTGGCGTTATCCATATCAGGGCTCCATTTTCCAGGTTGAATGAATGTCTAATTCATCTCGATTGTAACTAATAGTAAGGTAATCGCCCGCTAGCCATTTAGCATACTGATTCGTCGCGAATTGGCTGCCAGCGGCCCCGCCATTGCCGCCAGCGATAACGAAGTGAACGTGCTCCGGGTCCGCCAAGTCAACGATCAGTCTGAAAGCTGGGCCATGATAGACCCGACATGGAATTTCTCCCGACTTATTTCGACCCGGGCCAGGCCCCATATGCATAGCCATATTAAGGGTCGTCGGGCTGCCGGAGACAGGGTCCGGTCCTGCCTTCATAGCCCGCCAAGGCTCTTCGCTGGACAGGCGATGACTGAAATAAATCTGATGAAGATTTCCCCAACACCAAGCTGAGCTGTCGTCACCCAGAGTGCGAGCCACACTATCAACGACGTCAGCCATCGTGGTGCAAATCGTCTCATAAAGTAGAGACTCATATTGCATCCACGGACTGCCTGGCGTCAGGAAATTTTCAATATCAAAGCGATTGAGACCCGGGGCCGCCGCTGGTATTGCATTCAGTACGGGGTCATCAAGGACCTCTCGCATAAACTTGCGAGCCCATAAACGATCAAGAAAAGGATAGTAAATGCAGGGTGCTCCTGCGTCTTTAGACGCTTGGCAGTCCCAGTGGAATAGAAGTTCATAAGCCAACGCTACCCTATCGTCATCACTCTCCTTTAGAACTGCCAGCAATCCAGGCAGGACCTGTCTCGCCCGCAAGTCAGTGATGTCCAACTGTGCTTCCTTGAAAGAGGTAACTGTAAATCGCTCATCAACTTCCAGAATCTCGCGAACTCTACCTGCGCGGGCCGAATGTGTCGGGAAGTTATGGATGTAAAACGGTCCACTCTCCCCCATTGTATCGTTATTGGCCGTCAGCGAATAACCGCATCCCGGGTCTATTTCGACAGTCAGCTCAGCTTCGTTAGATAGCCTAAATTGATGCCGAGGATTACTTCCCGACAGAGGCACAGAACCCGTAACTCCCGAGCGGGCAGGCAGCGTCGCGGCGATAAAACGCCGCAAGCCATCGTCCTTGTCTACGCAGATAATGTTATTGACGAGAGGACAAACGTCATCTTCGAACAGTAGATGCCCAAACTCTTCAGCAGAACCAGCAAGTGGCAGCCGGGCCAACGCTCCAGCCGAGGTTGGAACATCTGTCAGGCTCCATTGCAACGCTGTTTCAAACCCCTCCGCCGAGGTCGTAGGCATATCCAGACTTCGCGTCAATCGCTCGAGTAAAGGACCTCGCTCACTTCGCACAACCTCGATCGTCCGTGTTTCACCTCCCTTTACCTCAATTTGTTCCGTGAACTTCAGTAAGGGCACCCAACTATCTGAATTCCGAACCATATCGCCCGGATTTGTCTCCTCTACGAAGACGTCATAACAGTCGACAAATCCAGTAGTCAGACCCCAAGCGATATCNCGTGTGGTGCCCATCATGAAGTAAGGAACCCCTGGNAAGGNTGCTCCGAACACATCCCAACCAGGNGCATGCAAATGCACATAGAAAAATGTATTCGGAATAGTGTGTGGTTGATGTGGATCAGTCGCCAACATGGACTTACCTGATGCCGATAACTGACCCGATATCGCCCAATTGTTACTCCCGGACAACACCGCGGATTCCGCTTCAGGATATGCTAAGACAAATGGCGTGATTGATATCTCCTTTAGAGCTGTTCGAAGCTCTGCAATTGACTCTTCATCAGCATCCGATAGATGCAAAACATGGTGGCGGAACCAATCGACACCGTGGGTAGCCATCAGGCGTCCCAACGCTATCTTTTCGGTCCACGATTTGTGCTGAAACCAGGAAGTGAAGCGATACCTAGCAGCAATATCAGCTCGATTGAACCGTCGTGGTTTAGCGCCCGCCCGAATAAATTCCGGTGGCGATTCATCAAGACCATCAATCACAGCATTCAATCCATCGAGGTAGGCGTCCACGATCCAGTCGCCCTCACTTTCAGGCAAACCTGTATGAGTTCCATGAACATTGCACGCCCGCTGAAGAGCATCCTGAGGGATAAAGCGTTCACCAAGAAGAGCTGCTGCTTCACACATTGCGTAGGCAGTACTTTGATGAATTTGCCACAGACGTTCTTTGCCTGCTGCGAAACCCATACCTCGGTAAGCATCAGCGATGGTACTGGCGTAAATGTGAGGTATCCCGTGTTTGTCCCAAACGATATCAAACGCAGCATCCGCACCTGATAGCCTCATCATGACCTCACTTTCATCAACAAACCATAAGTCCTTAATATTACCTCTCGGCTGAAGGAAAAATCTTCCTAGAAAATCTATCAACAGACATATTTCTTTTTGGGAGACAGGCCCCAACATCCTATGAGATTAGTCATATCAGCAACAAGGGCGACAGGTGAGCACGCATGACAAAGTTTCTCTTTGCGATCCCTATAAATTCTTCTTGGAATGACAAATTGAGCGATTAGTCACAAAACCTCTAAACCACGTAAAGAAGGACATAGAGGCACTGTTCTATTGACTGTATAGTCGGGTTTCGTCTTGATTAGGAAGACCATGAAAGAATTCAAGTACTGTCCACTGTGCTCTGCACCATTGGCCGAGGTTCGCGAGAACCGAATCGAGTGTTCAAAGCGATGCGGCTTCGTGCACTACGACAATCCAACACCAGTCGCCGCCGTCGTGGTGGAATATGATGGCAAAATTGTCTTTGCACATAACAGCGCCTGGCAGGGCGACTTTTACGGTCTTATTACTGGTTTCGTGGATCACAAAGAAGGGCCAGAGGAGTGCGCCATCCGTGAGGTCAAAGAAGAACTGGACCTTGATGCGACATCCCCGACCTTGGTAGGAGTCTACCCATTTGAACGCCTGAATCAGGTCATAATTGGCTATCACGTTCTGGCAAGCGGNGTTATCACCTTAAATGAGGAACTGGACAGATATAAGTTAATTGCGCCAGAGGATTGTGTCGCCTGGCCCACTGGAACAGGCCACGCCCTGAGGGACTGGCTACGCTCCCAGGGTATAGAACCAAGCATGCGAGAGTTACCCGGTCGTGTACGTTAGTCGCACACTNCAATTGGGATTCCCAAGACCTTTACATCTATTCNNNTCAACTCATCAACTTACAGACTACAGTGCTACGAAAATAATGGATCTCCTTAGCCGTCCGCTATTAAGCGGTCTAAGATNAAAGATACTAATCGACTTAGTAGCAAAGTTGCCTTGATTACCGGCGGCGGAAGCGGANTGGGTAAAGNGACGGCCCTNCACATCGCGNAAGAAGGCGCTGCCGNAGCACTCCTGGACATACGCTTGTCTTTGGTAGAGAGAGTCNCCGAGGAAATCAATGCCTCNGNTGGAAGAGCGNTNGCGATAGCNTGTGATGTCGCGGATGAAGNACAGGTNTCTAATGCCGTAAGACAAACCGTCGATCACTTTGGTGANGTTACCAGTCTTCTTGCCAATGCAGGCANNGCGGGCCGNGNNTGGATTCACGAANCCANNCTGGANGACTGGCAATTNCTACTAGANNTTAACCTGGCAAGCCCTTTCCTGTGCTCCAAGCCATTGAGCTTCTTCGCGATAGGAGGCAATTACAAACCTATGCACTCCAGGATGAGCAGTAATCATTAACAACCAGTTATTCGACATCAGGCCATTCAGAGCGTTACCCAGAGTTAGTTGCGGAGTCACCTCTAGGCAAGCCAATAGAGATCGTGGTCGACACGCCAATCAGCAATAATGAAATGAGGATACAGGCCTCCATTCCCCAAACTTGGTAAATAATTCCGGACAATACCGTTCCCATCAAGCGGCCCGCTGCATTCGACATATAGTAAAAGCCGACGTCTAACGAAACTCGATCGCTTTCCGCATAAGCAACAATCAAGAATGAGTGAATCGATGAATTAACAGCGAAGATCATACCAAAAACTAGCAGGCCAACTACCAGGCTCATCTCTGGTACCATCATAAAAACCAGACTTAAGTAGACTGCGCCCGTAGTCATTGCAAGCACAAGACCCCAGTAGGTCGCTGACAAACCATCTGGGGTTCGACCAACGTAAGATCCTGTTATTCTTGGTGTAAAAACCTGAACAGCGCCATAGCCAACGATCCAGATCGCTAGGAAGGTACCAACTGCCGTACTGGACCATCCCATCTCTAGCTGAAGGAAGACGGGCAGTGCAACAACAAACCAAACGTCCCGTGCACCAAACAACGCCAGCCTGGCTGCGGATAAACGATTAACAGCAGGGCTCTTGGAAAGGATTTCCGTGAACTTAGGTTTGTTCTTCGATTTGCCCATGTTCCTGTCAATCAGCAAAAAACTTAAAAGCGTAACCACGGCGAGGCCACCAAGGAGGGCTCCGATAGCAAAGCGGAAACCTAGAAATTCGAGCAACACACCGCCAAGAAAGAACCCCGCCCCTTTCAACGCATTCTTAGATCCTGTAAGGGTTGCGACCCATCGGTAAAGCCTGCTTGATTCATCTTCAGCGACAATTAACTTGATGCTGCTCTTGGCGCTCATCTTATTAAGATCTTTCGCAATACCCGAAAGCGCCTGAGAGAACATTACATAAGAAACCGTCAAACAAACTGGATCTGCAAGCAACATCGCTAACGAAAGCAGTTGTAACAGCAAGCCAGTGAAAAGTGTCAGGGCTAGCCCTAACCGAGCTGCCGCATACCCACCAAAGAGGTTCGTTACAATGCCAAACAATTCGTAAAAAATGAAAAGCATCGCAATCTGAAAAGGGCTGTATCCAAGCTGATGGAAGTACAGAACCGTAAGCATACGCAAAGCGCCATCCGTCAGAGTAAATCCCCAGTAACTGGCTGTAATGACTGCGTACTGCTTCATATTATGCTGACAACCCGTCGGCTACTTTTTGAGTCAACTCAACCATTCTATTCACGTAACCAATTTCATTGTCGTACCAAACAAGAACCTTCAGGAAAGTCTCATCAATCACCATAGTAGAATTAGCATCAACAATAGCGGAACGCTTATCTCCTTCGTAATCGCATGAGACTAGTGGCAAAGTCTCAAAACCTAGGATTCCTTTGAGCGGCAAGCTGTTGGCTGCTCTCTCTAAAGCCGCATTAACCTCAGCAGCATTGGCACTTGTTTCGAGTTCAAAACCACAATCCGTAACAGAGGCGTTCGCAAGAGGCACACGGACAGCCATACCGTTTAACTTGCCGCGCAATTCCGGAAATATCTCGGCAATCGCCGTTGCCGAACCTGTTGAAGTGGGAATAAGGGACATCGCACTGGCACGAGCGCGCCGCAGATCTTTGTGATATTGATCTAGGACACTCTGGGTATTAGTAACATCATGGACTGTCAAAATAGCGCCATGAGCTATTCCAAATTGTTCATGAACTACCTTGATCACCGGCGCAATACAGTTGGTGGTGCAGGATGCGGCCGTGACTATGTGATGTTTACTCGAGTCATAAAGATGGTCATTAACACCCATAACAATATTAAGTGTGCCGTCTTTAACCGGAGCGGCAACAATGACCTTTTTTACGCCGTTAGAGAGATACTCTGAGAGCAAATCAGCGCTTTTAAATTTTCCCGTACATTCGACAACGATATCCGCTCCCGCTTTAGTCCAATCTGTAGACGATATCCGCTCGTTTCTGGAATAGCTAATCGACGTGCCATCTATCCGAATTTCATTCCCTGAAGCTTCTACGTTTTCGTGCCAGGTACCATGCTGGCTGTCATACTTAAACAGATGAGCCACCGCCGCGGAATCTCCACCCACTTCATTGATATGCGTCACGCGCAATCCAGGGAAGCTTCTTGCAACGCGCAGTGCCAAACGCCCC
>NZNP01000011.1 GCA_002694945.1 Gammaproteobacteria bacterium | reverse complement strand
GTTATCGAAGAGACTCGCCCTTCGCAACACAATCCGTATCCTTAGTCAGAATTTTGTCTGACTAGTGAAAAGTCTGACATTGATCAATCATTTCGGATAATGGTCGCGGCGAGCAATTAGCTCTCCGAACATTGAAAACCCCGATAGAAATATCAGGCTCCGCTGCTAGCCCTGCTCGCCACTCGATCGTACCATGCCATAATATTGCTGTTTGCTTCATTTAGCGGTTGTCCTACCTGACCACCGAATTCAAGGAAACAAAACAGCATGATATCGGCGAGAGAAAAACGGTCGCCACATACATAATCTTTGCCAGCGATTTCCCCATCCAACCAAGTGATTTTTTCTTGTGCAATACTCTTCAAACCCGGAGCAGCTTCAGGAATTGTCTGCATTCTGTCCTTGAAAATGGGGAGACCTTCTGAGTAACGAAAACCATTGGTCAGTGTCTCCAAGATACCAAGATCAATTCGTCGTACCCACATCCGGGTCATTGCGCGATCTTCTACTGTTTCACCCACCAAGGCAGAACCTCCTTGACGTTCTGCAAGATATTCACAAATAGCTGTGATTTCAGACAATACAGACCCATCCTCCATTTCCAAAGCGGGACAAGTGCCCGTCGGATTAACTTCAAGAAAGGCAGCCTGACGATTTTCCCCGCCCATAAGGTCCACTTCCTGAACCTCACATTCGACACCGAGTTCTGCCATAAACATTCTAACCACTTTCGGATTTGGACCCATTGAATTAAAAAGCTTCATGAATTTTCCCCTACACTTTTTTACTAATCGATATCCACAGTTTATATGGGTTCTCTACGTATCGCATCCACCTATAATTTCACCTCACCCCAAAAAAACCACAATGAAAGTTATTCCACTGTGCCGGTCGCCAATAACAGTCTGAACTATCGATTTTACTGATCACTCTGGCCTGAGCTCTTTCTTAAGTTCTTGTCTCCCGACTATCCACATCGGGTGTAGAGAAAAGCAGAGAGCTAGCACAACCCTTTGCAAACCTGTTTGCAGTTATCTAATATCGCGAGTTTGGTGGCTAAGCGCATTAGCCTGAAGAACCTTTCTACAAGTAATGATCTTTCCGTCTTTTTGTATAGATTAATTCTTTAAAAAAGACCTGCATTACGGACCAAACCCCAATTGGATTAAATCTGATCCGTAATCGTGGGGGCTTAAGGTTTTGGATACAGCTTTGCAAAACAATTACTTAATTAATGATCGAGACAAGGCAAGATGGCTTTGGTCTCACACAACTGGTTACCGGCAACCCTTCGCGTTGGCTATCGGCGCAATGGCCGTGGGATATGTGTTTATGTTCGGTGCGCCCTTACTCGCGAAGTTTGCGATCGACGCGATTTTAGCGGGGCAGGATTTTCAGACAGAACCTTGGGTGACGTCACTCGCAGCGCTTANNAGCNNTGNTNAACCGCCTACNATNTTCAACTATCTTCTACTTGCAGCAATAGGNACGGTATCCCTCACTGCGGTTGCTGGNGTATTTCTCTATATCCGCGGNCGATATGTAGCTCTCGCTTCTGAGGGCATCGTTAGAAAACTCCGTGATCGATTATTCGACCATCTGGAGCATCTACCTAGCAGTTATCACGATAATGCCGATACCGGAGACCTCGTCCAACGGTGCACCTCAGACATAGAGACCTTCAGAGTGTTTCTCTCCGGCCAAGTTGTCGAAATCAGTCGCGCAGTGCTGATGCTTCTGGTGGTTATGCCCATCCTTTTCAACCTGGACACAAGAATGGCCTGGCTTTCCTTAATTACAATGCCTCTTCTATTCTTTGCCGCCATCATTTTTTTTCGGAAAGTGAAAAAACTCTTCGAGACCGTTGACGAGGCTGAAGCCGAACTAACCACTCTTTTACAAGAGAACCTCACCGGAATTAGAGTCGTTAGAGCATTTGCGCGACAAGAATTCGAAACAACTAAGTTTGCAGTCAAAAACAGAGCATTCCGAGACCATAATAATCGTCTAATCGGATTAATGGGACTCTATTACTCATTTAGCGACTTTGTCTGCCTCAGTCAGATAGGACTTTTACTAATCGCCGGCGGATTTTGGGTAACAGATGGAAGCCTGACTGTTGGAACTCTCTTCGCGTTTATCACNTACGAGGGAATGATTATTTGGCCNATCAGGCACATGGGAAGGGTACTAACCGATTCAGGNAAAGCCATTGTCGCTAANGGAAGAATATCTGAAATCCTCAGNACCCCCATCGAAACCCAAAACGAAGGCCAGCCGGCCGAACGATTAAGCGGAGCAATTAAAGTTAACAATCTGAGTTTTAGCTACGATGACGATGACGAAGCCGTTCTGCAAAACATTTCTTTCTCTGTAGAACCCGGTGAAACTCTTGCTCTACTGGGCCCCCCAGGTGCTGGAAAGTCTACTATTGCGCAATTGCTATTACGCCTGTACGAGTATAGGGANGGCTCTATCAAGCTTGACAACCATGAATTAGAAACTCTCAACAGGAAATATGTTCGTTCGCAAATCAGCATTGTTCTCCAGGAACCGTTTTTATATGCCACAACAATCGAAGCAAATCTAAAAGTAGGACGCGCAAACGCAAAATCACAAGAAGTCAAACAAGCATCTATAGATGCTTGTATTCACGAATCAATAGAGAAATTTCCTAATGCGTACCAGTCAATGGTTGGCGAACGCGGAGTTACTCTTTNGGGTGGACAGAGACAAAGAGTGGCACTCGCTCGGGCATTATTGAAAGCACCACCCATATTGATACTTGACGATGCTCTTTCAGCAGTCGACACAGACACCGAGTTTCAAATTCTAACTTCCCTTAAACGCAGGCGGCAGAACCAAACAACCATTATCATCGCTCATCGTCTATCGAGCGTCATGCATGCAGACAAAATCCTAATGCTAAATGAAGGCAAAGTAATACAGCGCGGCGATCATGCCAGTCTGTCACGGGTAGCAGGCGTTTATCAGCGACTCTGCCAAATCCAAGGCGCAATACAAGCCCAGGTCGAACAAGACCTCACCGCTATTGAGTAAGCCATGACAGATATTTATTACGACGACGAGAACTATAACGACGGGTTTGATGAAGACTCCTATAACCACGGAATGAATCTGCAGCTATGGCGCAGGCTGCTAAGATATGCGCTAGCTTACCGCTTTGAAGTTGGCATGCTTTTTACCAGCGCCACACTTACCGCAGCAGCGGAAATCGCCTTTCCACTTCTTACTCGTGGGGTTATCGACGAAATTTCGACAAGGGGTGCAGAGGCTAACCTCCTCATTTATGGGGCATGGTATGCCTTTTTTACCGTTCNACTCGCATTTTCTGTACTTGGCTTCATCTGGTTTGGGGGGCGTTTGAGAACGCACGTGGCACATGACATCCGTATGGACGGCTTCAAAAATCTCCAGCGTTTATCCTTCAGTTACTACGACTATCGCCCGGTAGGATGGCTGATGGCACGAATGACTTCAGATTGTGAACGACTCTCGAACATTCTTGCATGGGGAATGCTGGATCTCGTCTGGGGATCCACAATGATGCTTGGGATCGCCGTATCNATGCTATTTATGGATGTTTCACTCGCTCTGATTGTCCTTTCAGTTCTTCCTTTTCTTGCTTGGATCAGCATAAAATTTCAGCANCGCATTCTNCACAGCGCCCGTCTTGTTAGAAAAACCAACTCGNGAATAACCGGCTCCTACAACGAGAGCATTATGGGCGTTCAGACGAGCAAAGCATTCGTAAAAGAAGCTCAGAACCTCTATAAATTCGGCGAACTGACCAATCAAATGCACGGTGCATCAGTGACGAATCTGGTGCAGGCTGCACTGTATCTGCCTATCGTATTGACATTAGGTTCCTTCGCTATTGGTCTTGCTCTGGTTTTTGGTGGCGTGGAGTTAATTTGGGGCGCGATTACTGCGGGCACATTGGTCGCGTTTCTTACTTACGCCAGACATTTTTTTGAACCTATCGAGCAGTTGGCGCATTGGTTTGCAGAGATGCAGATGGCTCAGGCCTCTGCAGAAAGAATCATGAGCTTGATTCAAGCGGAACCCGATATCCNGGATTCGCCTGAAGTTATTCGCCGAATTGAAANAGCAAAAANCNCTCACATGGCCGTNGACGGACTACCGAATAATATTCANAAAATTCANTTNCACGATGTCGGNTTTCGATACGANGTTGGCGNCGANNTNTTGCGACACATAGATCTAACAATANATCAGGGTGAGACTCTCGCTATTGTNGGCTCGACNGGCGGAGGTAAGTCCACTCTAATTTCATTACTTTGCCGATTCTATGANCCGACATCTGGNCATATCAAGATCGATGGTATTGACTATCGAAAACGCAGTCTNCACTGGCTGCAATCAAATCTCGGAATCGTGCTACANNCNTCGCACATTTTTTCCGGATCNATTATGGAAAACATCCGCTACGGNAAATTGNGTGCTTCNGATAATGAAGTCGTTGCAGCCAGCATNAGAGCNGGCGCACATTCATTNGTGGAAAAAATGCCTANCCGTTANTCCACNTCAGTTGGCGAAGGCGGTTCCAACCTCAGNGCCGGACAAAAACANCTNATNTCTTTCGCACGTGCNATTCTTTCAGATCCNAAAATATTGNTCATGGACGAGGCTACATCATCTGTCGATACGGAAACGGAACAACAGATTCAAAAAGGGATGGGGCGACTACTGAGCGACAGGATATCTGTCGTCATTGCTCACCGTTTGTCGACGATTCTTAATGCTGACCGCATTCTGGTCATTGAAGATGGCGGCATAATAGAGCAAGGGCGACACAGCGAACTGATCGCGCTAGGCGGTCGCTATCACAAGCTTTACGCTCAGCAAAGCATCGTCGAATTCAGTCGTACCGAACAAAACTGGCAAGCTTAGGCATGCTGATTTATCGTTAGGGCTTTTAAACTTGGAGCCCTAGTATGAGAGTCGGTTACAAAGATCTAATAGAGCGCGCAGAAGCTAATATTGAATCTATTTCCATTGAGGCGGCTGAAGCGCTGCTAGAGAATGACGATACCGTCTTTGTAGACATTCGAGACATTAGGGAGTTACAACGTGAAGGCAAGCTTCCTGGGGCCACTCATGCGCCTAGAGGAATGCTCGAATTCTGGGTAGACCCAGAGAGCCCCTATCATCGAGAGCTCTTTGCTGAGAAAAAAAGATTTGTATTCTATTGCGCTAGCGCCTGGCGATCAGCACTTGCTACCGACACGGTCCAAACTATGGGCATGGAAAATGTCTGCCATATGGCAGGCGGGTTCTCTGCATGGAAAGAAGCCGGTAAAGCGATAGAAAAACTGGAACCGAAAAACAGATGATAGATTTAGATTGGGCTTGCCCCTACCCCTCTGGTCGATCACCCGTCTTCGCACGAAACATAGTAGCAACTTCACAACCGCTAGCAGCAGGAGCCGGGGTTAACATTCTTCGTCGGGGAGGTAACGCCGTTGACGCCGCTGTAGCGGCAGCTATAACGCTAACCGTTGTAGAACCTGCCAATAATGGCATCGGTAGTGATGCCTTTGCATTGGTTCACGATGGCCAGAGCCTTCATGGACTAAATGCTTCGGGACGCTCACCTGCCAAAATGTACCCGGAACGTTTCAAGAACCANAAGNNTATGCCNACGCTGGGATGGGATTCTGTCACCGTTCCTGGAGCAGTTTCAGCTTGGGTAAGTTTATCAGAACGATTCGGAGCTCTGCCGTTTGAGGCGCTGTTTTCCGACGCAGTGCGATACGCCCGAGAAGGCTTCCAGGTCGGACCGAAAACAGCTGCCATCTGGCAGCACGCCACCAAACAATTTGCCGACTTTCCAACGTTTCAGAAGACCTTTGCTCCAGGGGGGCGCGCCCCGCTAACCGGTGAGATTATTCGACTGCCGGATCACGCCAAAACATTAGAATCTATCGCAGCGACTAACGGCGAATCCTTCTACAAGGGCCCACTGGCTCTAGCCATGGCAGAAGCCTCAAAGAAAGAGAAAGGCACCTTGACTCAGGAGGATCTCGCNAAGCATAAAGCTGAATGGGTTGAGCCGATTTCAATGAATGCATTTGATGCTGAACTTAATGAAATTCCACCTAACGGTCAGGGTTTAATGGCCCTTATGTCTCTAGGAATCCTGAAACACTGCCTTGATGACGAAGCTCTAGACTCTGCTGACAGTATACATCTGCAAATCGAAGCGCAAAGAATAGCCTACACTGAGATGGCAGCGTATCTCGGGGATCCCGACTACATGCAGTTATCCGTTAAGCAATTGCTTGATCCGGAATATCTTAAGGTCAGAGCAAGCACTATTAATAAAAATAAGGCGAATACTAGCTCAGTCTTGATGGGAGCTTCAGATGACACGGTATACCTGACAGCGTGCGATGCCAACGGCCTAATGGTCTCGATGATTCAATCCAATTACAGAGGTTTCGGTTCAGGTGTGGTCATTCCCAATACAGGTATCAGCATGCAAAATCGCGGCTCAGGTTTCGTCTTAACTCCTGGACATCCTAACCAGGTGGGTCCGGGGAAAAAACCTTTTCACACAATCATACCGGGCTTTATAACCCGCAGCGGGTCTCCCTTTATGAGTTTTGGCGTCATGGGAGGACACATGCAGGCTCAGGGTCACTTACAGATGATGTTGAGGGTCNTGCATTATGGCCAAAACCCGCAAGCGGCTCTCGACGCACCACGCTGGCACGTCATGGAGAATGGGAAAGTCGCTCTAGAAGACGGCATTGAGAACACGGTAATCGAAGATCTAAAATCTCGCGGACACGACATCGTTACTCACTGCCCTCAATACCTTTTTGGAGGAGGACAGGCCATTATCAAAATGGCAGATGGATACTGTGGCGGATCTGATCACAGGAAAGAAGGTCTCGCCACAGGGTTTTAAGTCAGTCAGAAGCATGACAGACGAGATTTCTCCCTCGCTCTTTTGCCACGTAGAGCTGTTTATCAGCTGAAGCGACTAACTCCTTGGGGTTTTCGTTCTCGCCTGGTGTCATGGTTGCTACACCAATGCTTACTGTGATGTTAATTTCTTTGTGCTCAGACAAGAGTACTTCTGTTTCAATATCCTGGCGTAATCGCTCCGCTAATTTGGAGGCATCAGTTACNGANACATATGGTAAAACAATAGCAAATTCGTCNCCTCCATATCGTGCGACTACATCTGTCGGTCGATGAAACCTAGAGTCTGCTTTCTGNGCNACGGCTACCAGACATTCGTCTCCCGCCAGATGACCATGTGCATCATTGACTCGTTTGAAATGATCTATGTCGAGCAAAAGTAAAGAAATGGGATATTTCTGGCGACGCGCACGACGCCATTCCTGAACGACTACTTCATCAAAAAAACGACGATTGCGAACACCTGTCACCGCATCTATAGTATTAATCTTCTGATAAAGGGTATGCGCCTCTGACAGCTCGTTTAGAGCAGACTTCAACTCTTCTGTACGGGCTTCGACTTCTCTTTCCAATCTATCCCTTAGAGCGAGCTGCTTATCCATCAACCTCCGGTTTTCTATTGCGGCAGACGCTTGGGAAGCTAGAACCTCAACAAGTGGGACAACGGCTGCAGGAAAGGGAACAACGTTACCCCCTTCATCTAGAGCATTGATCAACTGAAGTACGCCCATACATCTACCACTCNTGGCAACGAAAGGCGTCGTAAGAAGAGATTTTGAAACATAGCCAAGCATTTCATCGAATGCTCTAGTTCCACTAAAGTCAAATTCTTCATCTAACCTCGAGTCGTCTACTACTATTGTTTCAACTCGATGCACAGCGCAACTCGCAATATTGCTCAGGTTCGGTTCACGATTTTTATTAAACAATTGGACATCAGGCAGACGGGCAGGCTCAGACGCAACACCACCAAGCGCGATACTAAGCGAATCATTCAACATTATCGAAAATTCAAGGCTATTTTCTTCTGTTCGAAGATAAAGCGTTCCACCATCCGAATTTGAGATTGCCTTCGCTTCAGTCAGAATCTTCTGCAAGAGCGCATCCAGATTTTCTTCTGTAGACATTGCTATGCCGATCTCAACTAATTTTTGATAAGCAGACGACCGCGTTTTAGTGTCCAATTAATCTATCCTCGTAATCGATGCTACTTTTGAGTTAGACCTTCATCAAAGATTTCGAATGCACTCAATTACTCAAAGGCCTTTTACGTTAATAGATAATTTTATTGTCTATTCCGTAAATTAACCAATACATATAAAACAGGACAAACGAGCTAATCATAGCAATCGCCCCAATCGCCAGCCTATCCTCTAGTTTGATAATTAGCGATCNAATAAATAAAGGCTAAGCTCCGGAATGTAAGTAATAATCAACAACGCAAAAAGCAGCACTGCCATAAAAGGTAATGTCGCTCGGTAAAGCTCAGCGATAGACTTCTTGAATCTATAACTAGCAATAAAAAGGTTCATGCCTATAGGTGGCGTGAAATACCCTATCTGCATATTAGCTAGAAAAACTATACCTAGATGCACAGGGTCAATACCAAAACGCAGGGCCATAGGGACTATTAGAGGAACCATAATGATCAATGCAGAAAAGATGTCGAGTATCGCGCCTAACGCCAATAGCAAAACATTCAGCAGGATCAGAAACGTGACCTTGCTCTCGATGAACTCGCCCACTTTTTCTATCAAAAACTGAGGAATTTCAGCATCGATGAGGAAATTTGTGAAGGCCAACGAAACCGCAAGGATTAGGAGGATACCACCGACCATGACCATTGCGTCCCTTATAATCCCGGGCAATTTCAGTAGAGGCACCTCGCGGTAAATCAATACTTCAACAATAAGTACGTAAAATGCTGTCACCGCCGCAGCTTCTGATACCGCAAAAAAACCTGAATAGATTCCACCCAGCACTATTAGTGGGAGCGGCAGTTCCCAACGCATGTCAGTAATTGCCTGCCAAGCATCCTCTTTGTCAAAAGGCTGTCGTTGCAGAGCTGCATCGGGGGAGGCCCAGATACTGTAGGCTGATAGTAGGGTTATCATTAGCAAAGCCGGAAATACGCCAGCTATAAACAGTTCCTGCAACGTGAAAGGTTCAGGTAAGTCCATCTGCTGGACGATCACTCCGTAAAGAATCAGCGGCAATGAGGGCGCCAGCAACAGGCCAAGACTGCCAGAAGTAGTGACAAGGCCGAGCGAAAAACGTTCTCTATAACCACCTTCCACTAACGCTGGCAGAAGGAGCGCGCCCACAGCAACTATTGTTACACCCGACGCACCCGTGAATGCTGTGAAAAAAGCACAGGTAACATAGGCAACGATAGCCAATCCACCAGGCATCCAACCTAAGAACGACTTTGTCACCCGGACCAAACGACTCGACAGATTGCTCTCCGCTAATAGGTAGCCCGACAAAGTGAATAACGGTAATGCTAAAAGCAATGGCGTATCGACCAATCGATAGACTTCAATCGTGATTACGGTTAACGGGATATCAGAGACATAGAAACCCAGCATAGCGGCAGCCAGAATAACTATGAACAACGGAGCTCCAAGAAAAGCAATAACCGTGAGTAACAATGACACCAAACTTCCCATCAGGANCTTTCCGTTNCTANAGGCCAAATACCGCTANAGACAAACCGACAAGCCATGACGATGAAGCCTACTGGAATGATACTCTGAGTTATCCAGACTGGTACAAAGCCGAAAGCGATTGNGCCGTCTTCGAATTCATACTGAATGTACTCAACTGCATAGAAGGCGCATATCGTGCANATAAATGCTGAAAANATATTAGTTAATCTCTCTGCCCAACGNNAATGGCGGTTTGCGAGAAAACGAGAGATAAGATCTATATTAATATGGTTCCTTTCACGAGTGGCAACCATAGCTCCGAGGACAGCTACCCAGAGCACAAGCACTCTCAGAAACGATTCAGCCCAAAGGAACCCACTTTCGAAGAAGTTTCGCATGACGATTTGTAGCAGGGCCATGCAAAGCATAANCAACAGAGAAANAATCAGAGCCGTATCTTCCAANAGGTGCAAAGTGCGCAGAATTCGTAAAGGGAACTTCACCTAATCAATACCAGAAGCACCGTCAGTTGACCGATAGAACTCGAGATTCTTTAAATAAAGACGAACTGATTGTTCGGATATTTCTCCAGACTTGATTAGATTCTGAACCGACCGGTCTGCCATNGTCTGCCACTCTGATAGNTCCTCATCAGAAACAATTAACGATTTGATGCCCAGTGCAGATATGGCANCGAGTGCCCGCGCATTGTCAACTCGCGTTTCACGTTCAATTTCTAGGAAAACGCGAGCTAGAATGCTCCGAACAATCCTCTGATCTTCGCTACTAACTCGCTCAAATGCCCTTTCCTGCAAAGCCATCGTTGAGTATATGTATACGAGAGGTAGATCTGTCAGATAGCTGACATGGTTATGCCATTGCAATGCCAAAGCAACAGCCGGCGGAGCCATCACCGCATCGATCAAACCTGTCTGAAGGCCTGCTAGCACATCGGTTATATTGAGTGGTATTGGACTAACGCCAAAGGACTTTACCAACTCTGCTGCGATTGGATCGCCGTCTGGGATCCAGGCTTTCAAATTCCTCAGGTCCGACACTGAGGTTACAGGGTCTTTTGACATCAAATATGCGAAACCAGTCTCTATGAAAGCCAAGGTAATAATGCCAGNGTCACCAAGGCCATCGGCAATCATCTGATCCATGTTNCTTCGAACATATTCAACTTCNGCATCAGAACGAAACTGCAAAGGCAGATTATAAATTTGCAGATCAGGATAAAAACGAGTGAGACTCCCTGCAGCCAGGACTCCCCCGTGAAGTTGGCCAATTCGCATCTTGCGCAGGACAGTTGCNTCATCCCCCTGCACACCNCCTGGATAAATTTTAAACGTNACTCGGCCCCCAGTCAGTGCCTCAACTTCCTTGACTCCAGCTCGGAACTTTTTCATCCAGGAAAGACCGTCGGGCGATATTGTGGCGACTTTNAGCGTCGTNGCACTCGTCAACTCTGCGTGAAGNATAAGAAAAGCACATACTATTTTTATAAAATGGTGTGGGCGCATCGTTTGTCCTAGAAATATTCGTTTGAAGTTGCAAGAAGTGTTTCAGCCCTTAATTGAGCTACTTTATTNGTCAAAGTNATCCCTTCAGATATCGGGTTTGCCGCTAGAACCTCCTTCAACAATCTATCATGAAGTTTCCGATCAAAGACGAGCCTTGCGTATTGTTCGGCATAAATAACTTTCGTCATTAAGTATCTAGGCTCTATCTCAATCGCTCTCTCAAAGTGCTGCCTACCCTTTTCTGGCTTTCCTCCCAACGATGCAGGCAGTATTGTCTCCATACCTCCCATGTAAAGATGAGGACCACCACTTTCATATCTTTCATTCAGGATGATTACCTGCGCCATCAGCATTTTCGCTTTGCCCAACTCACCAATAGCGGCCCAATCATCGCTGTGTGACTGTATCCATCCTACCCANGCAACGGCAAGGTTATAAACAACTGGGACATCATTAATCTTCAGAGTAGATACTTTACGCTCGAATTCTTGAAACACTTNAGTGCGCAATCCACATAGANCCACCGAGGTTAAACAAGCNGCCCTTTCCGCATATTCCAAAGACTTTACTGCTAGAAGTTTGGCCCTTATTTCGTCTTCCACCAAGACAGAAAACGACCCGTTCAAAGTAGCCGCCGCTAGCAAAAGATCAGGCGAATCTGGACTACCGCGCAAAAAGCTGTCGATCAAAAGTAANTATGCCGGCACCCCTTCACGTACTGTTGAAACGTCTTCACTATTGAGAATACTAGCAGCAAGATCATCAGCCAATTGCGAAGTAACCCCTGACACCAGGTTCGCGCAACCAGCTGGACCTAGTAATAAAACAGCCAACAAAGATAATCGACGCAAAGACATCAAAAGCATCCAGTAACTAGAAAGCCACATTTTAGCCGAGTTACAATGCGCAGATGAAAACATTTATATTAATTTTGCTCTTTGGCANACTCTCCGGATGTGCAGACNTAATTCCCTTCTCCTCCGGAGAACTNCAAGGTAATTTGACCCCGCATCCTGAAGATTGGAGGGCTCTCTCCGCTGTCGACGTCATTCAACTTGAAACAAATCCAACCGCTCCTTACTCCGTCAAGCTATGGATTGTCGGATACGATGAGAAGCTCTACGTCCATGCCGGCACCAACCTGACTCAATGGATAGAAAACATGCAGTCGAACCCGAATGTCAGATTACTAATTGACGACCAGTTATTTGAACTCACTTCCTCGCGAGTTATCTCGCAGTCAGAATTCGACGAGTTTGCCGACAACTATGCGGTGAAATATGGTAACCGACCAAGAAACGAAAACGTTAATGAAGCATATCTTTATCGTCTAGGTGAGAGACCTACTAATTAGCCCCCAAAAAATGGATTAGCCATTTTTTCAAACGCGAGGGAAGTAGATGGGCCATGTCCAGTGATGACGAGAGCATCGTCTGAGAGAGANAAAAGGCGATCTTTGATTGATTTTTCAATAGCATTGAAACTACCTCCAGGGAGATCAGTTCGTCCGATCCCCATCTGAAATAAGGTATCGCCGGCAATCAGCAGTTCATGGGACTGGAACCAAAAGCTAACCGATCCAGGTGTGTGACCTGGGGTATGAATGGTCACTCCACCACAGCAGTCAAGCAAAGACTCATCATTGAGCCAAGCATCCGGTTCAGGTGTCGGGGTATATGGAACGCCGAATTTTTCACACTGACTTTCCAAATCATTCCAGAGAAACATATCGCCTTGATGAAGGTATAAGGGAGCACCCGTCTGCTCTTGTATCGTTGAGGATGCCAGAACGTGATCAAGATGAGCATGGGTATGAACTATTGCAGTGATCTGCAATTCATTTTCCCGAACAATCGACATGATTTTCTCGGGATCGCCCCCAGGGTCGACGATAATGCCGCGCTTCGTCAAAGGGTCACCAATAACTGAGCAATTGCACTGCAGAGGGCCTGCCGGAAAAGATTCAAAAACCATGTCGCCTTTGATCTCGGGTAAATTGAATCCCATATAAACTCCGAACATCAATTAATAATGGAAAGAAAAGTATGGCAATAAATGCACCATCGCTTATACGCATCAAACACCATGCGCTCGACGCTTATCCTAAGACGTATTATACGGAGNTCACATAAAAATAAGACTCGAGGGAATCAATTAATTCAACGTTTGGTAAACAGTCACCGAGGAAAAAATAAATATCACCAATTTATTCAAGACATTGGCACCGAAACCAAATCGATCTTCCANAAACAAACTATTAAGACACCTCGGCTGTTACAATGAATATAACAACAGAGACTGAATGAGAGTTAAATAAACCGTCTGACGGACTGAGTTTACAAATCGCGCCACCGATAATGTGTATGGTGGGCAACAAGAGAGCAACGCATTCCACTACAATCGCTTCGGTAACCAATATTAGAAAACATGACAAACATCTTACTCAAAGACACTCAAAATTTTGTTACAACACTGACCATGAACAGGCCTGAACATCTCAACGCATTGTCCGTTGAACTGAGGCAGGAACTTGGTAAAACGTTTACAGCATTGAAAACAGACTCGGCGACCAAAGTGATTATCCTAACGGGCGCTGGCCGAGCATTCACTGCGGGGCTCGATCTAAAGGAACTGGGACAAACAGGCATGGGCACCGAGAGTTCTCGCAGAGAGTCAACCAATGTCGTGAAAGCGATGCGTAACGTGGGAAAGCCAACTATCGCCGCGATCAATGGTTTTGCTGTAACCGGCGGCTTTGAAATTGCCCTAGCATGCGACATTCTCATCGCATCCACAGAGGCACGATTCGCTGACACTCACGTGCGCATGGGCGTTGTTCCTGGATGGGGATTGTCTCAGCGCTTAGCCAGACTGATCGGTTCCTCCAGGGCAAAGCAACTAAGTTTCACCGGTAACTACATTGAGGCCGAAAAGGCATGTCGCTGGGGCCTGGTAAACGAAGTCCTATCAACCGAGGAATTACTACCGTATTGTAGGAAAATCGCGACCGATATATGCACGGCAGATCCGGAGACCCTTCAGGATGTGCATCGATTGATCGATCACGGTTGGGAGCATTCGCTAGCAGAGGGCCTGCTTGAGGAAGCCAGAATATCTGGAGCTTCGAACCAGGGCATTGAGGCAACAGTTCTCGAGGAAAACCGAAAAAGAGTACAGAGCCGCGGCAGAGATCAGCTTGACTGATTTATAAAACCGTTTAAATGCGAGTGCTCATTCAATGTTTTGATTGAGCGTTCCCCGGACCTAGCAACCATAAAACGATTGATGCTGGTGTACTCAGGGTTAAAGAACATCCTTGGTTCCATATTAAGCACGTGACAGGCCCAAGCGTTAATTACACCACCATGGCAGGCGACTGCAACAGTCTGCCCTCGATGACCTGCAGAAATTTCAGTTAGCGTCGACACGACCCCACGACAGAATTCTGGAAAATCGACATCCACTTCACCACGCATAAGACGCTGCCACCTCTCGAAATCGATTTCTTTTAGTTTCTCCGAAGGAATATAGTGGCTTGACGTTCGATCAAATTCAGCCACACCGTCACGCTGATCAGCCTGCAAATCTT
>NZNP01000010.1 GCA_002694945.1 Gammaproteobacteria bacterium | reverse complement strand
GTGATCAACGATCCTTAAGTCAGTCTGGTTAAAGCGGGCCGCTAGGATTTTTTCTGCTACAGCCATCCCCACTGCATTAGCGAAACCCTGGCCAAGCGGACCAGTTGTCGTTTCGACGCCGGGAGTTTCACCGAATTCGGGATGGCCGGCAGTTTTTGAGCCCAACTGTCTGAAATTTCGAATCTCATTCATCGACAAGTCATAGCCTGAAAGGTGTAACAGCGCATACAACAACATGGATCCATGTCCATTCGATAATACGAAACGGTCACGATTGAACCAGGACGGATTGCTGGGGTTATGTGTCATGACATCCCGCCATAACACCTCCGCTATATCAGCCATGCCCATCGGCGCGCCTGGGTGTCCACAATTGGCTCTTTGAACGGNGTCCATCGCCAAGGCCCGGATGGCATTAGCGGTTTTCTTTTCTNAACTCATTGGAATACCGACAGGTTAAGACACGNGTATTTTCGCTTATGACATTAAGGACGTCTACCGTTGCAACAGCATCGATTNAAAATTATTGTCTAAGCAATATGAGTCAGGGTAAACATCGCCTTGAGATGTTTTCAAACTGCAACGCTGGGCTTCACTTACGCCAGCTTGTAGAATCAGCTGATTTCAAAAACACTTAAGAACTCACCGGATTTGCGTACATGACTATTAACAGAACCTTTACATCTGAATCGGTGTCCGAGGGACATCCCGACAAAATGGCGGATCAGATTTCTGACGCGATACTGGATGCAATCCTTACAGAGGACAAAAACGCTAGAGTGGCCTGCGAGACCATGGTGAAAACTGGCATGGTGCTGATCGCAGGCGAAATTACCACTGACGCTACAATTGATTTCGAAACTCTTTGTCGGGAAGTTGTATTGGACATCGGCTACAACAGTTCTGAAGTGGGATTTGACGGCGCTTCATGCGCCATCATTAACGCGATCGGTAAACAATCACCTGATATTGCGATGGGCGTGGACGAAACCTCNAATCATGAGCAAGGAGCAGGCGACCAAGGNCTTATGTTTGGTTACGCGTCAGACGAAACCGACGTGCTGATGCCTGCACCCATCACCTATTCCCATAGACTCGTTGAGCAACAGGCTAAAGTAAGAAAATCGGGAAGACTTGATTTCCTGCGACCAGATGCAAAGAGTCAGATCTCATTCCGCTATAATGATTCTGGCGAGCCTGTCGCTATTGATGCCGTCGTCTTATCAACACAACACTCGCCCGATATCAGTCAGGCAGACCTTCATGAAGGCGTCATGGAAGAAATCATCCGACCTATACTGCCAGACAACTGGCTGCATCAGGACACGAAATATTTCATCAATCCTACGGGAAACTTCGTCATCGGCGGNCCAGTAGGCGACTGTGGATTGACTGGCCGGAAAATTATTGTCGATACTTACGGGGGCATGGCGCGCCACGGGGGCGGCGCTTTTTCGGGCAAGGACCCATCCAAGGTAGATCGCAGCGCAGCATACGCAGGCCGATACGTCGCAAAAAATATTGTTGCGGCAGGTTTGGCAAGACGATGCGAAATTCAGGTGTCTTACGCGATAGGCATTGCCGAGCCTACGTCAATAAGCGTCAATACCTTTGGTACAGGCGAAATTAGTGAGATAGAAATTGAGAAACTGATTGCCGAAAACTTCGACCTTAGGCCCAAAGGACTGATCGACATGTTGGACCTAAAACGACCTATCTATCGCAAGACAGCAGCCTACGGACATTTTGGCAGAGAAGATCCAGATTTCACCTGGGAGCAGACCGATAAAAAGGATAGCCTGACGGGCTAAAATTGCCATAGGTACGAATTTAAACAATCCTGCGCTTACTAGGGCTGCGGCTCATGAACCGCTATCGATGACATTAAGATGAGAGAACGTCTCTTCAGTTTCGAATACTCTGCCCCAAGGACAAACGAGGCACTCGAAAAGCTGAAAAAAACTCACTATCGTCTCAATCCGCTCAAGCCCCACTTTTGCTCAGTTACTTACGGCGCAGGCGGATCAACCAAAGAAGGNACGCAGCAAGCAATACTTGAGCTGTCATCAGGCAGCACTCCGATGGCACCTCATCTATCTTTCGGGAACGATCCGCTATTANCTATCGATGAGCTACTTAAAACGTATCGCTCAGCAGGAGTGTCGAGACTAGTTGCACTAAGAGGAGATCGACCCTCGGGAATTCTGGGAGGCAACGCAATGACCCACGCGAATGAACTCGTCCAGTATGTTCGAGAAACGACCGGAGATCATTTCCATATTGATGTTGCGGCTTACCCGGAGATTCATCCGGAATCAGAAACCGTTGAGAGCGAAATCCACTATTTTAAGGCTAAAGTAGACGCAGGTGCAGACAGCGCAATCACCCAATATTTTTACAATCCAGATTCTTATTTTAGGTTTCGTGATCTTTGTCTAAAAGCTGGCGTTAATGTGCCCATCGTCCCGGGTATTATGCCTATCACCAACTATGAAGGGCTCTTGCGCTTCTCGAGCCTCTGCGGAGCCGAAATACCCAGGTGGCTGGACAAGAACCTGAAATCGCTTAAGCACGACAAGGATTCGCTCAGAGCATTCGGTGCAGATGTCGTCTCCGATATGTGTCAACGTCTGCTGGACCATGACGCGCCGGGCTTGCACTTTTACACTCTAAACCAGGCAATGCCTACTCTGAGGATCTGGAACAATCTAAGACTGTCATGACCTCGCCTAGATTCTTCGTCGATACTCAACTCAAAGAAGGACTTCGGTTGGTCTTACCGGATAATGTGTCGCATCATCTACTTAATGTGCTGCGTTTCAGGCTAGGCGACACCCTTGTACTNTTCAACGGTCGTGGCGGCGAATTCCAGGCAATCCTCCGAGCAGCATCCAAGAAATCTGCTTCAGTCGAAATTATCGGTGGCAACAGTATCAATAGATCAGCCAATATCAAATTAGACCTCGGCCTGTGTGTGCTAAAGCGTGATGCTATGGACCGGGCGATCGCCCGAAGCGTGGAGCTCGGCATAAACCGACTAACGCCCTTGATCAGCGAACATTGCGCGGTGGCGCATAGCATTATTGAAAATCGATACACCCACTGGCAACAGGTTATCATCTCGGCATCAGAACAATGCGGGCTGAATGTTCTGCCTTCGCTTACGCCAGCCCTAACACTGAAAAACTGGCTTAGGGATGCGCATGCAGATCAGAAACTCATCGCTACACCGGGCGGCTCAACGCTGCCAGACAACAACAAAGTTGAATCGGTAGCCCTTGTTACTGGACCAGAGGGCGGTTTCGCTGAAGCTGAACTCAACTTCGCAAACAAAGCAGGGTTTACTNCNCTAGGATTAGGAGACCGAATCCTTCGAGGAGAAAATGCCCCAGCCGTAGCATTGTCGACTATCCACAGAACCTGGGGAGATTTTTCTAACTAAACTCCACTGACCGCAGACCTTTCTGAATATCAGCTTCTAGCGTATCTCGAGATCGACATTTCGCGACGATTCTATATTTTGACCGGCAGCTGATATTACGAACCACGAAACCTGTAAGAAAGAACCCTCGAATTTTTAACTTTTCGACACCTAAGAACAGCGCTAATCGGACCTTCAGTATTGCAACACAAAAAATAGCACTTCGTTTACAATGCCGACAGCTTCTTCTGCCGATCAGTAATACTATCGACTAATTGAAAACACATGCGGCGTCTAGCCAAGAGGAATAAACGTTGAGCTACAAAATTGGTATCCTTATGGACCCTATTGAGTCTATAAACCCAAAGAAAGATAGCACTTTAGCAATGATGCTCGCTGCTAACCGACGCAATTGGCAAGTATCAGTCTTTTCTCAGTCTGACGTTCGTGTCGAGAACAGTCATATCCTTATCAAGCGCAGACAAGTCATTCCTAGTGACAACCATAACAAATGGTTCAGTGTAGAGAGGGAAGATGAAGTTAACGGCGATTTTTTCGATGCAGTACTCATGCGCAAGGACCCACCATTTAATATGGAATACATCTACGCGACCTATCTGCTAGAAATGATCGAGGCAAACGGTACCCCCGTTCTAAACAAGCCTGGCAGCATTCGAGACTGCAACGAAAAGCTGTTCGCCTTGCGTTTTCCGGAATGTGTTCCAGAGCACATTGTAAGCAAGGATCAGGACAAACTTCGAGAATTTCATGCTAAGCACGGTGATGTCATATACAAACCATTGGACGGTATGGGCGGCACATCAATTTTCAGAGCGGGGAAAAAAGAGCACAATCTTGCCGTAATTATAGAAACCCTGACCCAAAACGGGCGAGTACAGACAATGGCCCAGAAATATATACCTGCAATCGTTGACGGCGATACTAGGATTCTTCTTATAAACGGTGATCCTGTTCCTTACGGCTTGGCAAGGATTCCGCTCGCAGGGGAAACTCGGGGTAATCTTGCTGCAGGCGGTTCCGGAGTTGGGCGCGAGCTGACAGATCGCGATCGATTTATTTGCGAGCAATTAAGCCCCACTCTCAAAGAAAAAGGTCTGTATTTTGTTGGCATAGACGTCATTGGCGACTACCTCACAGAAATTAACGTTACTTGTCCTACTTGTATACGCGAACTTGATGCAGCTTTTAACCTAGATATAGCTAGCGATTTTATGCAATTTATCGAAGACGAAATATTCTCGCACTGATGGTTAATAGTTACCCAGCGAACATTGACCGGGAGGTTAGTCCCAGCGATCGATTAAGCTTCGCTTTATTCCTGGCAGCGGCTCTGCATACAGCGCTTTTATTTGGCGTCACCTTCGACTATGTATCCAGCCAAACAGTCTCCCAAACACTGGAAGTTACTCTAGCCCAACATCGAATCGACGATCGCCCAGATGATCCTGATTACCTTGCGCAGATCAATCAGATTGAAAGCGGATCATCGGCAGAGAAACAATTGCTGGCATCTACCGCTGATCCAAGCTCGGTGATCTCGCAAATTGGAGCGGCTTACCCGAAATCACAAAGATGGAAAAAGGAGTTGAATGAACGGCAAGATAACCGGGTCATCTCATCCCAACCCTCATTGGAAAAGCAACTCATTCACGACAAAAGATTAGTGGACAAGTCGTCACAGCAACCCGAGCCGATTATTAGCAATTCGTTTAAAGCCAGAGCTTTCGAAATAGTGAATTTGGAGGCCAAACTTGAACGACAAAACCAGATTTTTACCAATATGCCTCGAGTTAAACGCATTACTAGTCTCTCTACCGCCGCAAGTGCTGATGCCTTTTATCTTAATTCCTGGCGGCGGAAAATAGAGAAGGTCGGTAATCTCAATTACCCAGTAGAGGCCCGTAAACGAAAACTATATGGATCTCTACGTCTTCTTGTAGCTATCGAAGCGGATGGGAGCCTTCGCCGGGTTAAGATATTAGAGTCATCGGGACACAAGATGCTGGATGACGCCGCCGTGCGAATTGTAAGACTAGCTGCACCATTCGCGCCTTTTCCTGATGAACTTCGGGCTACTACAGATTTGCTCGAAATAATTAGGACCTGGCAATTTCGCAAAAATTCCTCCATGGGGAGCTATTAAATTGCATCAGTTCACGTCGTTAAGAGGACAATTATTAGTCTCACTACCTACTATGCAAGGCGACTATTTCAGTCAAACAGTGACACTGCTTGTAGAACATAATAATGATGGAGCCTTCGGCCTAATCGTGAACCGGCCATTGAATGCTAATCTGGGCGAACTTCTGGCAGACCATAATGAATTTAAATTCGCCTCAGATCTAATTGGTATTGTCCCGTTGCTAGAAACAGGCCCAGTCGATCAGAATCGTTTGTTCTTTCTCCATAGCAACGAGACGGNCGTCGGAGATTCAGTCGCTATTAACGAAGAAATTTCGCTATCCACCTCTCCGAACCTACTAAGGAATGTCTCGAGACACCAGGGCCCAGCTGAAATAATTGCTGGGCTAGGCTATGCCGGTTGGTCTGCGGGGCAGCTTGAAAATGAGATAAAGTCGAATGTCTGGCTACTAACCCCTTATGTGCACGAAGCTGTNTTTAACAGTTCNTATAAAGATCGGCCCCANATTGCAGCCAATTCCATCGGGATCGACCTCAACCTTATTGCACCNACGCCCGGTCATGGCTGAACTGATCCTCGGACTCGACTTCGGAACCAGCAAGATTGGGGTTGCTGTTGGACAACACTTGACCGCTACGGCGAGCCCTATCGGAAAAGTAAGAGCAAGCCAGGGCAAACCGAATTGGGTTGCCATGGACCGAATTATCCGAGAATGGCAACCAAATCTATTAGTGGTTGGTTTACCACTCAATATGGATTCCTCTAGAGGAGATATGGTAGAAGCAGCCGAACGCTTCGCTAGNCGCATGCAAGGCCGCTACAAAATACCCTTTGAGATGTTCGATGAACGACTNTCAACCTTCGAAGCCAAGCAACACCAGTACGACGATATAGACGCCGGAGCAGCATGCTTGATTCTTGAATCNTGGTTATCGATTCATTAACAGNAANCTTAAACAAGTTTTCGGAATTTGAAACTGAACTTCTCGCTNCTGAGATTAGCTTAACTCGCTATGAGANGCATCTATCCCTGGATTTTATTGGAAGTCCTCAGGGATCTTCGCTTTTTCCCGCGCCGATTCTTTCGATATAACACCAGCGGCCAGCAAATCTTTGAGGCATTGGTCAAGTGTCTGCATTCCGAGCTTGCCTCCTGTTTGAATAGCTGAATACATTTGCGCGACCTTGTCCTCCCGAATTAGGTTTCGTATCGCCGGCGTACACAGCATTATTTCGTGCGCAGCGACCCGTCCGCCGCCTATCTTTTTCATCAATGTCTGCGATATCACCGCTGCCAAAGACTCTGATAGCATCGAGCGCACCATAGACTTTTCNGCAGCTGGAAAAACATCAATGATCCGATCAATGGTTTTTGCAGCCGACGAGGTGTGAAGGGTACCGAACACCATGTGGCCAGTTTCGGCTGCCTCCAGGGCCAACCGGATAGTCTCGAGGTCACGCATTTCACCAACCAAAATGATGTCAGGGTCCTCACGCAATGCGGAGCGCAGCGCCTCATTAAATCCAAGGGTGTCACGATGGACTTCACGTTGATTAACAAGACACTTCTTGCTCTCGTGAACAAATTCAATNGGATCCTCTACCGTTAGTATGTGCTGATATCGACTACTGTTTATATAATCAAGCATCGCCGCAAGNGTAGTGCTTTTGCCTGATCCGGTCGGCCCCGTCACTGTAACCATGCCGCGAGGAGTTTCAGATATCGACTGGAAAATTTTGCCCATGCCTAGCTCTTCCATTGTCAGGACCTTGGAGGGAATTGTTCTAAAAACTCCTCCAGCCCCTCGGTTATGGTTAAAAGCGTTTACACGGAATCTTGCAATACCCGGTACTTCAAACGAAAAGTCGCACTCAAGAAATTCTTCGTATTCTTTTCNCTGCTTATCATTCATGATTTCATAAATAAGCGCATATACTTCTTTANGNTCAAGCGGCGGCAGATTGATACGGCGAATATCGCCATCCACTCGAATAATAGGCGGTAAGCCAGCGGACAGATGCAGATCTGAAGCACCCTGTTTTTCGCTAAAAGCTAATAATTCTGTGATATCCATGATCCTGTCCTTTATATTAGAACGCTACAAGTATCCATAATCGCCGGTAACGACACCAGCCCATCCAGATGTTCCAAGACAAACAATGATTAATATCTCGAAAAGACTCAACACATTGCAGGAAAAGATCGTGGAGACCTCACACCTCGCCGGTCGTGATCCTTCAGACATTAGTCTCCTAGCAGTGTCCAAGACGCACGAAAAATTTGCTATTAACGAGGCAATTGAAGCCGGCCAAAAACACTTTGGCGAGAACTACNTANAGGAAGCGTTACCCAAANTGGCAGCGTTCCCNGAGGNAGATTGGCATTATATCGGCTCNATTCAAAGCAATAAGACTCGCGTAATTGCNGAAAATTTTAATTGGGTGCACAGTGTGGACACGCGAAAAGTCGCCAAACGACTTAATGATCAGAGACCAAAAAATTTTCCACCGCTGAACGTCCTAATACAGATCAATATTTCCGGTGAAGTAGGTAAATCAGGAGTAACGACCGATAACGCCAAAAGGCTGGCGTCAGAGATCNTCGAGCTACCAAATCTTAGCTTACAGGGATTAATGACTCTCCCCAAANCCACCACGGAATTTGCCAAACAGCGAATACCTTTTCGTGACCTACGAGAATTACGCGACAATATTGGCAGCACTNTGGGTATTCAACTACCGCACTTATCAATGGGTATGACTGGAGACTTCGCTGCGGCAATTATCGAGGGTTCAACATGGATTAGAATCGGTTCAGCAATTTTTGGACCGCGGCGAAAAACAGGAGATATCACGTGATAACNATCGCCTTTTTGGGGGCTGGCAATATCGCACAAGCAATTATGGGCGGCATGCTAGCCAACGGGATGGAAAACAGTCAATTATGGGCATTCGATCCCAGTCCAACTTGCATGAAATGGGTTTTAGATCAGGGAATAAATGCAGCAGCTAGCAACGATGAGGCAATTGCTAATGCTAACGTTATCATGTTGTGTGTAAAACCCAATGTACTACTCGACGCGCTAACAAAAATAAACGTCGATACTTCAGGAAAATTATTCGTCTCGGTCGCCGCAGGTATTACGACTGAAATGATCGCTAGCCGATTATCAGAGAGCACACAGATTGTAAGGTGTATGCCTAATACACCCGCACTAATCCAGGCTGGTATGACTGCGTTATTCGCGACAGAAACTGTCAGCGATCAACAACGAGACATTACAGAAAAAGTCATGAATGCCGTTGGTCATGTTGTCTGGGTGGAACGCGANGNCGAACTGGATGCCGTGACGGCAGTCTCGGGCAGNGGGCCAGCTTATTTCTTTCTTATGATGGAAAGTATGATCGCCGCGGCCGAAGATATTGGCTTGTCCAACGCTCTATCTCGTAAACTGGTCATACAAACCGCGATGGGCGCAGCTAAATTGGCAGAACAAAGCACAGACGATCCNACCGTTTTGCGTGAAAAAGTTACCTCGCCAGGCGGCACTACAGAAGCCGCTATAGAATATTATCTAAATCAGAATTTTAAGAATATTATCGCGGGTGCCNTCTCGGCAGCTCACCTTCGATCAATCGAAATGGCCAAAAAGCANTAATAACCTTACCTANACTTTTTTATTTGTGAGCTGGAGACCATATGACCACTAATTTCGCTAACGCTGGAATCTTTCTAGTTCAAACTTTTCTTGGTCTTTACCTAATTCTTCTATTGATTCGNTTCCTTATGCAGGTTTCACGAGCTGATTACTACAATCCTATCTGCCAGGCGGTGGTAAAACTGACTGATCCGNTAGTAAANCCGTTGAGGCCTATAATACCATCCTTCGAGAGAATCGATCTTGCAACCTTTATCATCGCCCTATTCGTCCAAACCTCGGCGATATCAATCATCATGATGCTGACCGGCAATCAAATATTCCTTCCTGCCTATATCCTCTGGGGACTAGTTGGTCTTGCATCAATAATTCTCGACATTTACTTTTTTTCCTTGTTAGTCATGGTCATAGCTAGTTGGATCGCTCCTTACTCAAACCATCCAGCCACGACGCTCATCGACCAGCTTACCGATCCAATTTGTACGCCAGCCCGCAAGCTTTTACCTCCCATGGGTGGACTAGATTTTTCAATCATTCTCGTTTTCGTGATTATCACACTGATAGATTCATTCCTCATAATTCAACCTCTAGCTATGGCACTAGAAATCCCCTCCGGGCTAATTATGGGACTGTACTGATCGGGCATGCGATATTGGCTTCTCTTAATTTTTACTTGCCTTATGTTCAGCAGTCACCCCAGTCNCGCTGGGAGTCTTGCCCATGGCCCCTATAGAATTCACTATACGGTTATCGCAAGCACACTTATTCCTGCTGAAGTGGCAAAAGGGCACGGAATTAAGCGATCTGAAAATACGGTTCTTGTGAACATTGCTCTTCGCCGCGCAGACAAGCCAGTACTAGCTGAAATCTCCGGCAGCGTCGTCAATCTGCTGGAACAGGAGACCAATTTGGCATTCGAAGAAGTAAGAGAACAAGATGCCATCTACTATCTTGCCACCCATATCGCCATGCCGACGGATCTACTAAGATTTATCGTTGTAGTGACACCTCCAATCGGCGATCCTGCAACCATCAAATTTATGCGGCGCTATGACTAATGGAGGTTGTTCTTGCTAGTTCCAATATACACAAAGCGAATGAAATGACTTCGTTGTTGCCAAGTTATTTAAATGTATCACTCCAAAGTGATTTAGGAATCCATTCCCCCGCAGAAACCGGCAGCACATTCGTTGAAAATGCTCTAATCAAAGCACGCAATGCATCCGCTCTAAGCAAATTACCGGCTATCGCCGACGACTCCGGCCTTTGTGTCAGGGCTTTGAACGATCGCCCCGGTATCATTTCAGCGCGATATGCCGGTGAAAGTGCAACGGACGAGGAAAATTTAAAAAAATTGTTGGCTGAGCTAGGCAACTGTGCTGAACGACATGCTTTTTTCCATTGTGTCCTAGTCTTTCTGGATCATGCTACCAGTCCGACCCCAATTATAGCTGAAGCCAGCTGGCATGGAGAAATCAGCCATACACCAAGCGGTAGCGGTGGCTTTGGCTATGATCCGGTCTTCTATGTTCATTCCCTTGACGCTACTGCTGCAGAAATATCGACATCGCTGAAAAATACTCTCAGCCATAGAGGCAAAGCTTTGCGACAACTAAAGGAAAAGCTCCTTGAGTACTATTCCCCTTAGTCTCTATGTCCACTTTCCCTGGTGCGTCAAGAAGTGTCCTTACTGTGATTTCAATTCGCACGAACTCAGACAGGAGTTACCAGAAAGTGCCTATATCAACGCCCTAATCGAGGATTTGCAAAACGAACGACAAGGAAAATCTCGACAAGATATAACTTCGATTTTTTTGGGCGGAGGTACTCCCAGCTTGTTCAGTGGAGTGGCGATAAAGCGACTTCTCCGAAAAATTGCTGATCAGTTTTTTTTGAACAACTGTGAAATTACGCTCGAAGCCAATCCAGGTACTTTCGATCAAACTAACTTCGACGATTACCTGGCCGCCGGGGTAAACAGGCTCAGCCTGGGCGCACAAAGCTTTTCAATTCGTCATCTACAGAAACTGGGTCGAGTTCACCAAGCAGACGATATATTGAATGCGTTCGCTGGCGCTAGATCAGCGGGGTTCAGACGAATAAATATCGATTTAATGTTTGGTTTGCCTAACCAAGATATCGACGATGCCCTCGCCGACCTCAATAAAGCGATCGAACTCAAGCCTGAACATATATCCTGGTATCAACTGACTATAGAACCAAACACGGTTTTCCACCGATATCCGCCGGAGAAAACAAGCGACGACCTTATCGCTGAAATGACCAAACAGGGACATCTGCTACTAGAAAGAAATGGTTACGAACAATATGAAGTTTCAGCATTTGCACGTCCTGGAGAATACGCATTACATAACCTGAATTACTGGGAATTTGGCGATTACCTCGGCATTGGAGCCGGGGCCCACGGAAAGCTTACCTCTGAGAAAAAGATCGTGAGAACACAGAAAAGCCGGGTGCCAACAGACTATCTGACTAACACTCAGGGGCGGCGACTAGAGGTCTCATCTGCGGAGATAAACCTCGAATTCCTAATGAATGTATTACGACTGACCAATGGCTTTGAGCTGGACCTGTTCACTTTGCGAACTCGTAAGCCGATTACGGACTTGTTACCTTTTATTCATAAAGCCAAACAAAAGGGCTTTGTCAAACAATATCAAAACAGGCTCGTTCCCACCGAACTCGGTCAGCGCTTTTTGGATGAGATGCTTTTACTATACTAGACGGTAGGCAAGATCTCGGACTTCATGCCCTAAGTGTCGACCGCGCCGCTCGAACTTAGTCTCAGGCCTTTTAGGGGCTGGCGTCAAAACAAAGTCCTGCCTATTGATAAATAATTCTTCGACGGCCTCCGCATACGGGACCCAATCTGTAGCAAGGTGCACTAACCCTTCAAACTCAAGCTTATTAAACAATAGGTTCAGGAATTCCGAATCTACCAGTCGGCGCTTCTCGTGACGCTTTTTCGGCCAAGGGTCTGGGAAAAAAATCTGAACAATAGAAAGGCTCTTGTCAGGAATTGCTCCCAATAAAACATCCAGACTATCCTCTTGAAAGACCCGAAGATTATCCAACTCGTATTCCATCGCGAGTAGGAGCAGATGACCNACACCTGGCTTATGGACTTCAACACCAATAAAGTTTTTTTCNGGGGCNGCCTTGGCTTGTGCAGCTAGAGATTCGCCCATACCAAAGCCGATTTCAANTACTGTCTCACNGCGTCGGGAAAATATGCTTTCCAAATCCAGNANGCCGTTNGATGAANTCANACCATAGGTCGGCCAACCTATCTCAATAGCTCGCGCCTGGCCTTTNGTCAGACGACCCTGACGTAGCACATAAGACTTAATCTGTCTTNACTGACTATCCGTCAAGACGCTGAAAACCATAAAAAACCAGCGCTANCCAACCAAACATGAGGCTTAAGCCGCCAATAGGTGTAATCGGACCGAACCACTTAAGATTCGTAAACACCAAAGCATATAAACTTCCGGAGAATAGTAATACTCCTAGCATGAAAGCAAACGCAGCTATTTCTAAGGATAGTCTTCTTCCAGTTTCGAGCATAAAAACCACCACCGCTAGCAAAGCTAAGCAGTGGTACATCTGATANGCAACTGCGGTCTGAAACGTTTCTAGAAGACTACCTTCGATCTTTCCTCGCAGAACATGGGCACCAAAGGCCCCCATTAAGACGGCCAAACCACCTCCTAATGATGCAAACACAATGCTGAACTTAATCAACATTTGCGTTCAGGCAAAACTAAGTCTCAGCTTTTTCAAAGCATTTTGCTCCAGCTGACGAACCCGTTCTGCTGATATCTCATAATAATCAGCAAGTTCATGNAGAGTGGCTTTCTTTTCCGATAACCACCGACGCTGCATGATTTCGCGTGACCGATCGTCAAGATTCCCGAACGCCAACGCAAGACGTTCACGCTGAACCTTCTCNAANTNGCTAGTTTCGACNACNACCGCNGGATCCAGATCNGGATCATCTAGATATTGAGCCGGAGCGAAAGATTCATCATCATCTGAATCCAATTCAAATGCTTCGTCGTGTGAAGCCATCCGACTCTCCATTTGNCGAACAACTTCAGGGGCTACACCAAGGTCTCTAGCCACATCAGCGATTTCCACCTCATTCATCCATCCCAGACGCTTTTTTGCACTCCGCAAGTTAAAGAANAATTTACGTTGCGGCTTGGTTGTAGCTATTTTTACNATACGCCAGTTTTTNAAAATAAATTCATGNATTTCGGCTTTTATCCAATGGACAGCGAACGACACCAATCGCACACCATAGGTCGGATCAAATCGGCGCACTGCTTTCATCAGACCAACATTTCCTTCCTGAATCAGGTCGGCCTCTTGTAAACCATATCCAGAGTATGATTTTGCTATGTACACAACAAAACGTAAATGAGCCAAAACTAACCGGCGCGCCGCATCGACATCGCCCTCGTCATAAAGACGTTTTGCCAGCTCTTTTTCCTCCTCTAGNGACAGCACAGCTATACTGTTCACCGCCTGAACGTAAGCGTCTAGACTAGCGCCTGGAGAGAGCACATCTATCGGAACTAAATCTTTATTCATGATATGTTTAAAATTTGGGGCGCGTATTTTATCACCGCATCCCTCCTGCCGCCATCGCTTTGCTAACATAAGCCGTCGCCCGAGGACGTTCGTTATCGGGGTTCAATAACCTTTAGGTGGCGGGAAACCGCCACCGCTGCTCCCAATATTCCCATGATCGCTCCTGCACCGAGCAAAAGNAAGAAGCCATTCGCACCGAGGCCCCCGAGCGCNAAGTCTTCTCTATAGCTTTGNGCCAAAGTTTCCATAGGTTCAGACAACANTACGAGACTTAACTGCAAAAAGATCATGGCGATCAAGGCTCCGCCTACTCCGAACCAAAAGCCCAAATAGAGAAAGGGACGCCTCACNAAACCGTCGGTGGCACCAAATAANTTGGTTACTTCAATCTCCTGGCGACGATTTTCAATCGCCAATCGNATGGTGTTCCCGATAATGAGGATAACACCTAGACCCAAAATCAATGCCAAAATCCAGACCAGTCGCTCTACAAAAGTCAGTAACGCGTTGAGCCTTTCTAACCATGCCAAATCAATTACTACCTTGGCGATTCTATTATCTCTTAGCCATAGACTCTTCAGATCGCTTAATACTAAAGGATCAGAACTAACTAGGTTCACTTCTATGACGTGAGGCAATGGATTACGATTTAGAGAACTTAGAACATCTCTTAAGCCTGAACGCTCTTGAAAGTCTTTCAGAGCAACATCTCTCGAGACAAAACGGACATTTTCTACATAGCTACTGTCAACTATCTCGTTAGCAAGGGACTTCCCTGCTTTCTCGTCTAGATCAGTCTGAAGATAAACACTGACGCTGGGCTTCCCTCCCCATCCAACACCTATTTGGGCAACACTGCTTAAGATAATAAAAAGTATACTGGGCAAGGCCAGCGCAATACCGATAACTAACCACGTCANTAAACTGGACATCAGGTTTTTTAGCAAATCACTTATCGTCGACAAACAAACTCGTCGATGATGTGCTATCCAGGATCGCAATCGATCACTCAATCCCGAAACTGAGTTAGTGGCTCCTGAGGTCTTCACGACCCATTACCAATGAGTTTGCCTTGATTTAGGACTAGCTGCCTGCAACCTCCTTGACGAACCAAATTAAGATCATGAGTTGCGATAAGCACACATACACCCACTTGATTAAATTGGCGGAATAGTTCCAGTATTTCACGACTCAGTTCCGAATCTAGATTGCCTGTGGGTTCATCGGCAAGCAACACCGGTGGTTTATTCACGACTGCCCGAGCTATTCCCACCCTTTGCTGCTCGCCCCCAGAGAGCGCCGACGGCATTTGTTTTTCCTTGTCTGATAGACTTACCTTGCTTAGCGCAGCTCTAACCCGCCTCCCTACTTCCCGCGGAGCATATCCTGCNATAGTCAGCGGCAAAGCTACATTGTCGTATACGCTACGATCGAATAATAACTGGTGGTTCTGAAACACCACACCGACCCCACGACGCACCATCGGTATATGTCGGCGNGAGACACGTTTCANATTAACTCCGTTGACAAAAACCTGTCCCTGACTCGCTCTTTCCAAGAGTATGATGAGTTTCATTAAGGTGCTTTTCCCAGCACCGGAATGGCCGGTCAAAAATGCCATTTCACCCGTCGCGAGCTCGAAAGAGACCCTACTCAATGCNTCAACACTTCCCNNGTATTTTTTNCTGACATCATCGAATTTAATCATTGCTGAAACAATGCCGAGACGAAGTCATCAGCAGAGAATGGCCGTAAATCCTCNATCTGCTCACCAACTCCAATAAATCGGATAGGCAATGCCAACTGACGAGCAATCGGAAATATCACGCCCCCTTTAGCCGTCCCATCGAGCTTTGTAAGGGCAATCCCTGTTACGTTAACAGCGGAAAGAAAATCCTGTGCCTGCGAAATAGCATTCTGCCCTGATGTCGCATCCAGGACCAAGATGATTTCATGGGGAGCCGCTTGATCTAACTTCGCAAGAACACGGCTGATCTTANTGAGTTCATCCATAAGATTTTTTTTGTTCTGTAACCGCCCTGCTGTATCTGCTATCAGGACATCGACCTGTTTCGCTTTGGCAGCGGAGAGAGCATCATAAATGACCGATGCACTATCAGCGCCAGTACCTTGAGCGATAACAGGCACCTCGTTACGATCGCCCCATACTTGGAGTTGCTCTACGGCAGCTGCCCTAAAAGTATCTCCTGCGGCGAGCATAACCGTTTGACCCTGCGATTCGATCCATTTCGTGAGCTTACCAATTGTCGTAGTTTTTCCTGCTCCGTTGACGCCGACCATGAGAATAACAAAGGGTTTATGCTCCTCTAACGTCAGCGATCGTTCAACAGATTTAAGTATATCCGTTAGGTGGTCCTTAAGATGTTGCAATACTGCATCACTATCCGACAGTTCTTTGCGGTTCATTTTATTAGCGAGTTCGTCGAGTATTTCTTGGGTTACTCGGACACCTACATCAGCAGATAGCAAGATGGTCTCGATTTCTTCCAACAATTCATCATCNAGCGTTTTGGCACCCAGAAAGATATCTTGCAAACCGCCGGAAANCCGCGCTCGGGTTTTACCCAAACCTTTTTTTAGTCGGGAAAAAAAGCCAACCTTGTCTTCTTGGTTTTCATCTGCATCATTGAACGACATTAGCTTANTCTTAACCTCTTAACCAAATGGTAGANCAATTAGGACCCATCAGNTGATATGAAACATCAACNTTCACTGCGAATTATCGGCGGAAAGTGGCGAGGTCGCAAAGTTAGTTTTTCTGATCGGAAAGAGATACGTCCGACTGGAGATCGCATAAGAGAAACTCTATTCAATTGGCTTACAAATGAAATGGCCGATGCATGTTGTCTGGATCTGTTCGCCGGTAGTGGCATTTTAGGTATCGAGGCCCTGTCGAGAGGGGCAGCTAAACTTACGTTCGTAGATCGTGAAAAAGATATCACACAATCCATAAAAGATAATCTCGAGTCTTTAGGAGCCAACAATTTCAAACTGAGACACAGTGATGCGACTACCTTTCTAGAGGAGACAGAGCAGGTTTTTGACGTCATTTTTCTAGACCCTCCTTTCCATCAGGATAACCTCAACTCCTTAATCTCTATCATTAAAAAAAGAGGATTAAGTCACGGCTTGGTCTACGTCGAAACGGAGTCCACTCAGGTATTCAGCGATCTACCAGATTACTGCGATATATACCGTCAAAAAAAAGCTGGGCGAGTATGCTACGGGTTAATTTCAATATCTTGAAATATCTCCAGCCCCATCTGTATGATGGCGCCTTTCTCCTCGTCAAGCCTGTCAACAATGATTACCGTTCTTTACCCCGGCACTTTCAATCCAATACACAATGGTCACGCTGATCTCGTTGAACGCGCGACAAGGCTATTCGACCGAGTGGTACTAGGCATTGCCACAAGTCCACAGAAGTCGCCAAGCGACCTAAAGTTAAGGGTAGAATTAGCCGAGGAAGCTCTTTCACATCTGGAGCGCGTAGAGGTAAAGGGCTTTAACACATTAACAGTAGACTTCGCACAGGAAATCGGCGCNTCAGTTATTCTTAAGGGTATCAGAACAGTAACCGATTTNGATTACGAGTTTCAGATGCTGAATATGAATAGGGCCCTAACTCCAGAAATTGAGACAGTGTTTCTTGCGCCTTCTGAAGCCAACTCCTACATATCATCAACGCTTGTAAGACAAATCGCAGGTTACGGCGGAGATATTTCGCAATTTGTGCACCCGGCAGTGGAAGACGCTCTCGCTAAAGGTGAAATAGGCTAACGCTGACAGCGAGTGCAAAAAACAGTCGAACGATTACCCACGCGCGATTCTGTCAATATTCGACCACAACTCTTGCAGGGCTCTCCGGCTAAACCATAGACGAGAAGTTCTAGTTTGAAATAACCTGGCGAGCCATCTTCCCTAACGAAGTCACGTAAAGTTGTTCCCCCGGATTCGATTGCATTTGTCAAAACCAATTTAATTTTTTCAACTAAAGTCCCATAACGCCTTCTTGANATCGTCCCAGCTNNNCGCGATGGTAATATAGCNGCCATAAAGAGAGCTTCATTTGCATATATATTACCGATGCCAACAACAATTTTGCTATTCATAACAAAGTTCTTAACTGTTATGCGACGACCTTTGGAAGCTTCAAATAGATAATCTGCGTTGAAATCTTTCGAAAGCGGTTCAGGGCCAAGATTATCGATTAACTCATGCCCTTCGGTATTAGGTAACCAGAATACCGAACCAAAACGACGAGGATCATGAAAACGTAAAACCTTTCCAGTACTAATAAGCAGTTCCAGGTGATCATGCTTTCGACGAGCAGTCCCGCTTCTGACAACTCTTAGACTTCCAGACATTCCAAGGTGGATCATCAAACGTCCCGACGATGTCTCCAAGAGAAGGTACTTTCCTCGCCGGTTTAAGCCTGAGATTGTCTGTCCGGTCACCATTTGAGCGAGATTAGCTTCGACTGGCCAGCGCAATCTGGGCTCATGCACCATGACTGCTGTCACTGTTTTACCCAAAAGGTAGGGTTTTATTCCCCGGAGTGTGGTTTCTACCTCGGGAAGCTCGGGCATAGAGATAAGGGTGTTCTAGCGCGAAGCCGAACAACTATTTGATCTTGGCTTCCTTGTAGATCACGTGCTTTCGCACTACAGGATCGAACTTTTTAATTTCCATTTTATCTGGCATTGTCCGCTTGTTTTTACTGGTTGTGTAGTAATGACCAGTACCAGCGCTAGAAACTAACTTGATTTTCTCTCTCATAACTAGACCTTTTGACCAGATGCGCGGATATCTGCTACGACCTGCTCAATACCCTTCTTATCAATGATNCGCATACCTTTCGCAGACACTCGCAGTTTAACAAAACGATTTTCGCTCTCCAGCCAGAATCGATGATCATGTACATTGGGCAAAAAACGTCGACGCGTCTTGTTATTCGCATGCGATACATTATTGCCACTGACCGGTCGTTTGCCTGTAACCTGACACTCTCTCGACATCTTAATTACCCTAGATTTCAATAGGTTGCGTTTTTTTGGCGCTGTTCAGGCAACGATCTCCCTTCAGCAAGGCGAGCTTTATACCAGATGGCCCACGCTGCATCAACATTCATGGTTAAACCATATCNGTTTAAACATCGCCACTATTTCAGGCTGATCAAATATTATTGTCATTCAAGGGCTAGAATCTTGAAAAATACNCCTAATCTCTAAGACAAAATACTGAACATAAAGCTAATATCTCTTAGGAAATGGGCAATACATAATAGTTAAGCCTTGCCAATTTCGTGGCGTTGACACATTTTGTTTCGTTACTTCGCTCAAATCACGCCAAGAATTCAATCTTCAGCCCATAGCGAGTGTAAGCACACACTTATCTAGTTGCCTATGCTAACCTTGGCTTCTATTAAAGATAGACAAATTCTTGTAATGACCATNATTGGCAGAAGACTGTTTTAATTTTTGTTGAAAATCTAAAGAGCAAAACGTGAACCTAATCAACAAAAGAATTCTCTTGGGAGTAACCGGAGGAATAGCGGCCTATAAAAGTGCTGAACTACTCCGTCGCCTACAGGACCAAGGAGCAGAAGTTCGAGTGGTAATGACTCGCGGGGCTCAAGAATTTATTACNCCTCTNACNATGCAAGCGCTTTCCGGCTATCCGGTTCAAATAGATCTGCTTGATACAGAAACCGAGACCGTAATGGGACATATCGAATTGGCAAGATGGGCGGATCTAATTCTCATTGCACCTGCAACAGCGGATTTCATGGCACGGTTAGTAGCTGGTAGAGGCGATGACTTATTGACCACAATATGTCTTGCGGCCACATGCAAAATAGCCGTGGCTCCTGCTATGAACCAAGCAATGTGGTCCAAAAACACAACTCAGGATAACCTGGCTAAACTGAAGATATCAGGTGCAATAATGCTGCAACCCGATGAAGGAATTCAGGCTTGTGGTGAGATAGGTGTCGGGAGGCTTATGTCTGTCCCAGATATCGTTACCGCGGTTAGTTCCGCCTTTCACTCCGGTGCCCTAAAAGGCCAAAAGGTGGTTATTACCGCGGGCCCTACAAGAGAAGCAATAGACCCAGTCCGCTATATTTCAAATCACAGTTCTGGTAAGCAGGGCTACGCCATTGCTGAGGCCGCTGTTGAGGCGGGTGCAAATGTCGAACTTATTACCGGTCCAACATCTCTGGCACCGCCGCAACGCGTGAGGGTTCACTCCGTCGAGTCAGCTGAGGACATGTTTAACGAAGTACAAGCAACTATCGAAGGTGCCGATATTTTTATTGGAGTAGCTGCAGTTGCTGATTACAGACCTAAAGTAAGCAGCAACCATAAAATCAAGAAGGAAGGTGATGACGGCCTGACTCTTGAGATGGTACAAAATCCCGACATCCTTAAATTCGTAGCTGGAAGAAAAGAGAAACCTTTCACCGTTGGCTTCGCTGCAGAAACCGGCTCGCTAATAGAACATGCCAAACAAAAGCTTCAGAAGAAGAAGCTGGACATGATTATTGCCAATAATGTCGCCGATCCCAATATAGGCTTCAACAGTGATAACAATCAGACAATCGTCTTAACGGCAACCGCGAAACACGAGTTACCCATGATGTCTAAGACAGAACTCGCGAGGCAATTAATCGACCTGATAGCCAACGAGATAGGATGAAAAACGATGGACAAACTACAGGTCAAAATTCTTAATAAGAAAATCAACAACGATATTGCGTTACCGACTTACTCGACCAGTGGCTCGGCTGGAATGGATCTGCGAGCCTGTGTCGAAAAACCTATCGAGCTCCCGCCAAAATCGACAGAACTTATTCCAACAGGCTTGGCTATTTATATCGAAGATCCTGGCTACGCGGCCGTCATATTGCCACGATCCGGACTGGGACATAAGCATGGCATAGTATTAGGCAATCTTGTGGGTCTCATCGATTCAGACTACCAGGGCGAACTAATGATCTCAGCTTGGAACAGAGGCGAAACGGATTTCATTATCGATCCAGGAGAGCGCATTGCTCAGCTCGTCATAATACCAGTGCAGCAAGTTGAGTTTGCTTTAGTAGATGAATTCAATGTTTCAGATCGAGGCACGGGTGGGTTTGGTTCATCTGGAATCGCATAGAAAGCTATAACCAGAGACGATGATAAAAAAAACATCAGTCAACATAGACTCAAAAACTGACATCGCTTCCTTAACGAAGAGCGTCTCAAAGCGCGGAAAAATCGTTGATACAACCGATTTTTTAGAGAAAAACACGCCGAATATTACCGAACAAATCTTCAGAGCAAACGATATCCGAGGTATTGTCGGCAAATTCATTAATGAGGACATCGCCAAGCTTATAGGCCAAGCAATTGGGTCAGAGGCTGCAGATCGCGGCCAACAAAGAGTCTTGGTCGGTTTCGACGGCAGAGAACGCAGCCCTTCTCTGGCCAATGCCCTTATAGAAGGTCTAGTAGCCAGCGGGCGCCATGTCACTAACATCGGCTTAGTGCCTACACCGGTGCTCTACTTCGGTACAAGNACTACAAATATCCGAANTGGTGTGATGATTACCGGCAGCCATAACGGGCCAAATTACAATGGCTTTAAGATAGTTCTAGATGGCCAAATAACAATGGGCCCNGATATAAAAAACNTTCACGAAAGAATCNATTCGGGACGTCTGGTTAATGGCAAGGGCAGCGTCGAGATTTCTAACCTAAAAGAAAACTATCTCAACGCNATTACGGAAAATATTGTTATTTCGCGCCNATTAAAGATAGTTCTTGACTGCAGCAATGGCGCCGCGAGTGTCATCGCTCCCGATCTTTTTAGAGCAATGGGTTGCTCCGTAGTGCCTTTATACTGCGACGTCGATGGCACCTTTCCAAATCATATGCCAGATCCNACTCAGCCAGAAAATCTTAACGATCTGATTNTTGCCGTAAAATTAAATAAGGCCGACATAGGTGTGGCGCTGGATGGAGACGGCGATCGATTAGTTGCTATCACGCCTGAAGGTGAAATCATCTGGCCAGACCGACTCCTGATGCTCCTAGCCAAAGATATAATCTCGCGAAATCCCGGGGGTAATGTCGTTTACGACATCAAATGCTCCCAACACCTTAAGAAAGCAGTAGCCAGAAGAGGAGGTAGACCTATCATATGTCGTAGCGGTCACGCCTACGTAAAACAAAAAATGAAGGAAACCGAAGCTTTACTCGGGGGAGAGCTATCTGGACATGTTTGTATAGCCGAACGATGGTATGGTTTTGACGATGGCATTTATAGCGCCGCCAGAATAGCAGAGATTCTTAGCTCTAAAGAGGACGACCTAACTGAACTACTTGAGGAATTTCCAAAGAGTTACTCGACACCGGAAATATATGTAGATGTAGCAGAGGAAGAAAAGATTACTCTACTAAAAAAGTTTACTGAAGCAGCAGATTTCGAAGATGCTATTGTTACTTCAATCGACGGTTTTCGGGTCGACTTCGAGTATGGCTGGGGGTTGGTCAGGGCCTCAAACACCCAGCCTGCACTGAACCTACGTTTTGAGGCGGACAATATAGCTGCGTTAGAAAACATCAAAACAACATTCAGAGAAATACTAAAGGGAATCAGAGAGGATCTGGATTTCAAATGACAATTTCAAAAGAGTCCGCGCTCACCATCGCTAAGGTACTAGCTGAAGCGCTACCCTACATTCAGCGGTTCACCGGAAAAACTGTTGTCATCAAATACGGCGGTCATGCCATGATCGATGAGCCACTTAAGCAAAGTTTTGCTCGCGATATTGTGCTCATGAAACTAGTCGGAATTAATCCGGTGGTGGTCCATGGCGGCGGACCTCAAATCGGCTCTTTGCTTGATCAGCTTAATATCGAGTCTGAATTCATTGATGGCATGCGAGTCACAGACCGTCAAACGATGGATGTCGTACAAATGGTTCTTGGCGGAACCGTTAATCAAAGCATTGTTAATCTTATCAATCAAAATGGGGGCAAAGCCGTCGGTTTGACTGGTAAAGATGCAACTCTAATCCGCGCAAAAAAAATGCTCATTGAGCGCACTAGTCCCGAAATCCTTACACCCGAGATTATCGACATTGGGCAGGTCGGTGAGGTTATCGGTATAGATCGCCATGTAATTGATCTGCTAACAAAGAGCGACATTATTCCGGTTATTGCACCTATCGGAGTCGGAGAAAACAATGAGACCTATAATATTAATGCTGACTTGGTCGCCGGTAAACTAGCGGAGGAGTTGTGCGCAGAAAAACTAATCTTGTTAACAGACGTTGAGGGATTAAAAGATAAAAACGATAAATTATTGACCGGACTAAGCTCTGGGGAAGTCGATAGATTAATCAATAACGGCACTATAACGGGCGGCATGTTGCCTAAGATTAAGTGTGCATTATCCGCCGTCAATGGAGGAGTAATCAGCTCTCACATCATTGATGGCCGGGTTCCACACGCAATTTTACTCGAAGTCTTAACTGACGAAGGTGTCGGAACCCTGATCACAAACCTCAACCGGGAACTCAACTCATGATCAGTAACGAAGATCAAATCAGCAACCCCAAAGTCAACAAACCTTCGCGAAAAGAACAAATCCTCGAATCACTGGCAACAATCTTAGAAGAATCCCCCGGTAGTCGGATAACAACAGCAGGTCTTGCTCGACATGTAGGTGTCTCAGAGGCAGCTCTTTACCGACATTTTCCAAGTAAAGCGAAAATGTATGATGCTCTCATTGAGTTTATCGAAAGTACATTGTTCAGTAGGATCTCCCAGATCCTGGCGGAAAATGACACAGCAGAATTGAGATGTGAGCGAATTCTCGGATTATTACTGACTTTCTCAGAGAAAAATCCAGGGATCAGTCGAATTATGACTGGCGACCCATTGGCCGGAGAAACCGATCGGCTCAGACATCGAGTATCTCAGCTTTTTGAGCGTATAGAGACCCAACTTCGCCAAGTACTCCGCGAGATGCCCTTGCGAGGAGAGTCTCCATTTGAAGGAGATAACGCTGCTGCAGCCAATTTGATGCTGGCATTGGCCGAAGGCCGAATCAGTCAATATGTGAGAAGCGATTTCAGCCGCTTACCGACGACAGAATGGGATGCGCAGTGGCGAGCTTTAAGGGCAGGCTTGTTCCGATCCAGTTAACTCAAATTAATACCTGGTTAAAGGCCTAACCCGAACTTTTGCCACCTAAACCTTTTCATTTGCCACAAACCAAATAGGAGAATCATAACTTTTCACCCTATTTCGATACCGTAAGTATTTCTGTATGCATTGATTTTCTCGAGTTCATCTTTATATGAGCCTGCCTCCATCAAATAAGCAACTATATCGTCAAGGTTAACAACACTAACAACAGTCAAGGCGTATTCACTTTCTAACTCTTGAATCGCAGACTTTTTACCTTGGCCTCGTTCCTGTCGGTCGATGGCAACCATCACACCGGCAATTCGAGCTGGATAATCGCTNANTAACGACATAACCTCCCGAATCGCTGTGCCNGCAGTAATCACATCATCAACTACAATAACNTCGCCTTTTAGTGCAGCACCTACGAGANAACCACCTTCGCCATGATCTTTGATTTCCTTTCGATTGTANGCAAAGGGCAAATCGCGACCATNNCGAGCAGNCANGGATATCGCCGCAGCGGATACTAGCGGAATACCCTTGTAGGCAGGGCCTAAAAGGCANTCCACAGGCAATCCACTATCAACCAATGCCGCAGCATAATAGTCACCTAGTCTCTGCAAGGCCTGTCCCGACTTAAATTCTCCTGCGTTAAAAAAATATGGGCTGGCACGACCAGATTTTAGTTCGAAGCTCCCAAATTTCAGGACACCCTGTGNGAGGGCAAAGTCGATAAATTCACGNTTATAATCNACGAGCANTANACAANCTCCAGCACAGATCTCTGTATGGTTCGTAGCTCAGCTGCTCCTTTCTCCGCTAACTGCAGCAAAGTATCTAATTCTGTTCGATCAAAGGGTTCATCTTCGGCTGTTCCTTGAACTTCGATNAAACGACCATCTTCGACAAGAACAACATTCATATCCGTATCCGCCTGAGAATCCTCAATGTATTCAAGATCCAACACCGGCACGCCTTTGACGATCCCAACAGAAACGGCAGAGACCAATTGGGTTTTCGGCGGCTCCGGCAGAGATAAGCCGTTGACGGCCTGTAAAAGGGCGACGCAAGCACCCGTAATAGAGGCGGTTCTGGTACCGCCATCTGCTTGAATTACGTCGCAATCNATACGTATCGTNTTTTCGCCAANACTGGNNAGATCAACTGCCGCTCTAAGCGAGCGTCCAATCANCCGCTGAATCTCCACNGTTCTACCACCCTGCTTGCCTCTCGCAGCTTCTCTGCCCATGCGCGTATTCGTCGACCTTGGAAGCATACCGTATTCAGCAGTGATCCAGCCCTGACCACTGCCTCGAAGGAAAGGCGGAACACCCGTTTCCGCTGAGGCCGCACAAATGACCTTCGTATCTCCAAAAGAAATCATTACCGATCCTTCAGCATGTTTATTTATATTAGTCTCAATTTCGACTTTCCTCATTTCCTCCGGCTGTCGATCAACCAGGCGATTTCCGCTCATAAATACTCCGACCTAGAAAAACTCCATTATACTTATGGATCATCAACTTAATTAATCTCCGATGACAAGAAGTATGACAGCCTTCGCGAGGGCACAACACGGGGCAGCGATCTGGGAAATTCGTTCAGTAAATCATCGTTATCTTGACGTGAATTTCAGGCTGCAAGATAACTTTAAGTATTTAGAGACCGAGCTAAGAACTCAATTCAAAAAGGTGCTGTATCGGGGCAAGATTGAATGCACGCTTAAAATCAAAAGTGAAGAGATTACATCTTCCTTAGATATTAATGAGCCTCTCGCTCTGGAATTAAAAAATGCAATGGAAAAAATCACGTCACTAACGGGTCTAACAAATAAAGGTGACGCATTAAGTTTTTTACGTTGGCCTGATGTCCTTTCAAGTCCGGACGTAGGTGAAGCGCTCGCCAAAGATGTCTTAATAGCCTTCAAAAAGGCAGTAGAGCAACTCGCCAAAATGCGTTCTAGAGAGGGCCACGAACTAGCCGAGCTGATAGAGATCAAACTCAAGGAAATCGAAGAAACAGTTCGGGAACTCAGATTGTCCGCTGCGGACATTGCCACAAACTTGCACGATAGNCTCAAAGCAAAGTTGGCCGAACTCGATATAGTGGTCGAACCTGCTAGGTTGGANCAAGAATTTGTGTTGCAGGCTCAAAAACTAGATATCATCGAAGAACTNGATCGATTAANTACNCANGTNACCGAGGTCCGNCGTTGTNTGGATAGCACCGAACCCGTCGGGCGNCGTCTAGACTTCTTGATGCAAGANCTCAACAGGGAAGCTAATACATTGTCTAGNAAAGCACAAAGCACTGACACAANACTGTCTGCAGTTGACCTCAAAGTACTGATCGAACAGATACGCGAACAAGTACAGAACATCGAATGACACAGGGTAGATTCTATGTGATTTCGGCGCCCTCTGGCGCTGGCAAAACAAGTTTGGTGAAAGCACTGATAGAAGAAAATCGTCAGGTCGGTGTAGCAATCTCACATACAACACGAAAACAGAGAGATGGTGAGTCAGACGGGGTCAATTACTACTTTGTAACAAAACATGAATTTCAGCAGATGATAGAAAGCGGCAAATTTATTGAATGGGCAAACGTTTTTGGAAATCTATATGGTACTAGCTCCGACGCTGTTAGCGAGGTACTGGCTGGTGGCCAACACATCGTTCTTGAAATTGACTGGCAGGGAGCTGANCAAATACGTCAAAAACTAGAATATGCAGAGACCATCTTTGTATTTCCACCGTCTCNTGNAGCNCTTCGCGAGCGACTCGTGCGCAGAGGTCAAGACGACCCAGAAACCGTCGAAAATAGGTTATCGAATGCGCTTGAAGAGCTTTCGCAGTATCGTGAGTTTGACTATCTTATTGTTAATGACGATTTTGAAACAGCTCTGGCTGAACTAAAACAGATTNTCGATAATCAAGGAGAGTCTCTTCTTCGCGACGAACGTCTGCCTGAATTGAAAAGGTTACTGACAGACCTTCAGCTTATTTAGATCAATTTTTAACAAAAGCTGCTAAGATCTTGTTCGCGAACAGTTTAATGACTACAATTCCCCGNCCAGCCGACCTATAAGCTATATAGAAGTCGGCGAGACATGCGAATAAAGTTAAACTGTTATTAGTACGATCGAATGCTAGTACGACTGATAAAGTAGGAGTGGCCAATGGCACGTGTGACAGTAGAGGATTGCCTCGAAAACGTTGAGAACCGTTTCGAACTCGTTATGGTTTCCAGCAAACGCGCACGACAAATCGCAACCGANGGCAAAGACCCNTTGGTTGCTATCGAGAACGATAAACCAACCGTACTGGCTCTCCGTGAAATTGCCGAAGGTCATATTAACGCATCGATTCTAAACGAACCGACACAGGAAGAGACCGAGGCGCTAGCACTGAGCGCAGTACAGGAAGGCCTTGAACAACAAGAACAACAGTTTAACTCCCTTTAAGTCGAAGGGGTCTACTACCGCTGAATCTAATTTTGCGCGGCCTGCACATCAAGAGGTCGCTTCGTGCTAACGCTAGATGGCTTCGCTAAGGATCTTAGTAACTATCTGGAAACATCCCAAATAGAACAGGTCATCAAAGCTTACAACTTCGCCAGCGANGCCCACGCTGGTCAAAAACGTAAATCGGGCGAGCCCTACATTACCCACCCTCTCGCCGTCGCCAACATTCTGGCTCATATGCATATGGATCACCAATGCCTAATGGCGGCGTTGCTGCATGACGTCATTGAAGATACCGGTGTGCCCAAACATACAATCGGACAGGAGTTCGATGAGCAGGTCGCCGACCTAGTTGATGGAGTAAGCAAACTGACCACCATGTTTGAATCCACGGCGGAAGCTCAGGCNGAAAACTTCCANAAAATGACTCTGGCCATGGCCAAGGATATTCGGGTTATTCTAGTCAAACTAGCGGATCGTCTACACAACATGCGAACCCTAGGTCATCTGAATGCAGAAAAACGNCGGAGGATTGCGAAAGAAACTCTGGAAATCTACGCACCGATTGCCCTGAGACTCGGCATGAATAACATTCGGATCGAATTCGAAGAATTAGGTTTCAAGGCACTCTATCCACTGCGCTCATCAATGATCGAAAAAGCTGTCAAAAGAGCACGGGGAAACCGAACTGAAATCGTTTCCAATATTCGTGAGTCCATTGTGACTTGCCTTGATAAAAACGGTATCCATGCAGAAGTGTTCGGCCGTGAGAANCACCTCTACAGTATCTACGACAAAATGAAAACAAAACGGAAGTCCTTTGCCGAAATAATGGATGTCTATGCCTTCAGAATCATCGTTAGGTCAGTCGACAATTGTTACCGATCAATGGGTGCTGTACACAACCTTTACAAACCAGTAGCTGGTCGATTTAAAGATTACATTGCCATTCCCAAAGCAAACGGCTATCAATCTCTACATACAACATTATTTGGCATGCATGGTATTCCTATCGAGATACAGATACGCACTAATGAGATGGAAACATTCGCGAACAACGGAATCGCGGGTCACTACCTATACAAGTCCAACGAGGACTCTGATAGCGGTTCACACGAGCGAGCCCGTGAATGGATGAAGGGTCTATTAGAAATTCAGCAGAGTGCTGGCAATTCACTAGAATTCATTGAGCACGTCAAATTTGATCTGTTTCCAGACGAAGTTTACGTTTTTTCACCTGTTGGCGAAATTTTTGATCTTCCCCAAGGCTCTACACCGGTCGACTTCGCCTACGCTGTTCANACAGATATTGGTAACAGCTGCGTCGCATGTCGTATCGACCGCCGACTGGCTCCTTTGTCTGCAACACTGGAGTCGGGCCAGACGGTCGAAATCATNNGAGCACCNGCTGCCCANCCCAATCCTGCTTGGTTNGCCTTTGTCATTACCGGTAAAGCTCGCAGTAGCATTCGACAGGCTCTTAAACATCAGCAAACCAGCGAATCCCAGGGCCTAGGGAAACGCCTCCTGGAGCGAGCACTAGAATTACATGACAAGACCTTTGACGACCTGGACGAGGCGAAGATCAACAATATACTTTTGGAACGTAATATCGATTGCTTTGACAACCTATTGGTTGAAATTGGTCTGGGCAACCAGATGGCGGGTGTTATCGTGCGTCACTTACTTGGTGATACAACAGAGACAGAGATTGAAGAGAATCACGGCCCCCTGGCAATAAAAGGCACTGAAGGTTTGGTTGTTACCTATGCACGTTGCTGCCATCCGATACCTGGTGATCTTGTGATCGGTCATATTTCAGCGGGTCGCGGTATCGTCATTCACACCGACAATTGTCGAAACATGGCAGAGCTGAGAAAAAAACCCGACGAAATAATGGATGTTCGCTGGGACACTAATAACGGGCAGGANTTCGCTGTTGAATTAAGAGTCGAGCTTGAGCATGACCGAGGCATGATTGCAGTAATTGCCGCTAATGTAACCGACGCGAATGCCAACATAGAAAGAATCAACCTGATCGAAAAGGACGCGCGACTTGGTATTGTCAANATCGTTGTATCAGTACTCGATAGAGTNCATCTAGCTAGGGTTATCAAGAAAATAAGAACCATCAAAGGAATCAACAAGATNATTAGAGTCAAAAACTAGGACAGATAGTTGAAACAACCCATCNAAACCGATACCTCGCCAANTGCNATCGGCCCATATTCACAAGCAGTAAGGGCNGGAGATACNCTNTATATATCGGGTCAGATTCCCTTAAANCCNGCCTCAATGACAATTATCAGCGACGATATTNGCGAACAGATCAATCAAGTTCTGGACAACCTATTAGCTATACTTGAGACCGCNGGCATCACATTCGATCANGTTGTCAAATTCACCGTCTATCTGACCGATCTCGAGCACTTTAGCCACGTCAATGATCNGATGGAGAAANGGTTAANTGAACCTTACCCAGCTCGCGCCGCAATAGAAGTGGCAGGTCTCCCGAGAGGTGCTCAGGTNGAGATCGACGCNATCGCCCATCTGTCATAACTGTTTGTGTCGAAAANTCTGAATGAAATCAGCGTTGACACTCTCAAGGGAGTGGGCCANGCCTTGCAAAANAAATTAGGCAGACTCGGTATTACAACGNTCCAAGACTTACTATTCCATCTACCTTTTCGCTATGAAGACCGAACTCGGCTGACCCCTATAAGCGCCGCACAGCCAAGCGGCAGTTATGTGTTCGAAGGCGAAATTATCGCTTGTGACGTTACTTATGGCAGACGTCGCAGTCTACTCGCCTATTTAGAAGATCCAAGCGGTCGTATAGGTTTGCGNTTTTTTCATTTCTCCAAGGCCCAACATCAAAATCTTAAGAACGCAGGAAAGATACGCTGCTTCGGTGAAGTTCGTCGCGGTGCTTCAGGACCTGAAATGTATCATCCAGAATATACACCCCTCAATACNGCTAGCGAAATGGCTGATGCCTTAACACCCGTTTATCCCGCTACCGAGGGAATTAGCCAATCGCGCTATCGCGCTCTAGCCGCCCAAGCCCTAGCAATGCTGGAGACTTCACCATTGGCTGATCTGCTCGAAAGCAAAGAAGACTATAATCTTAATGACGCACTTAGGTTTCTCCATAGGCCGCCACCCAATGCCGATACAGATCGTCTGATGGCCGGCAATCATCCAGCACAGGCTCGACTGGCTTTCGAAGAACTAATAGCACACCAACTAAGCCTTAGAATTGTCAGAGCAGAGATCCAAAAATTAAGTNCCAAAGCCTTTTCCGCGCCTGATAAGGCGTACATGGAATTGATCTCTTCTCTTGGATTTACGCTTACCAAAGCTCAACAACGCGTTTCGGGCGAGGTCGCGGATGATCTTATGCAATCTCAACCTAGTCTCAGGCTCATACAAGGCGATGTGGGCTCCGGTAAAACAGTTGTCGCGGCTCTCGCAGCAATCCATGCGAGTGAAAANAATCTTCAAACCGCAATCATGGCACCAACAGAATTACTCGCTGAGCAACACTATATTAACTTCTCTAGTTGGCTTAACCCAATCGGAGTTCAAACCGCATGGTTAACTAGTCGAGTGACTGGAAGACGACGTCAAGAAGAATTAGAACGCATCAGTATTGGCGATGCGTCCGTCGTAATTGGCACTCATGCCCTTTTCCAGAAGGATATAGAATTCAAAAAACTGGGGCTGGTTATTATTGATGAGCAACATCGGTTTGGCGTACATCAGCGCCTTGCACTGAGAGAGAAAGGCGCAACCGTGGATACAGCACCACATCAGATAGTTATGACCGCAACACCGATACCTAGAACGCTATCGATGAGCGTTTATGCTGATATGGATGTATCCGTCATAGACCAACTGCCCCCAGGCAGAAAACCTGTAATAACCACGGTCATGTCCGACGAAAGACGAGATGCAGTGGTCACGCGAGTTGCCGATGCGTGCGCAGTAGGTCGTCAAGCATATTGGGTGTGCACACTGATAGAGGAATCTGAGACCCTGCAGTGTCAAGCAGCGGAGGCTACTGCAAAGGATTTGGGCGAGCTTTTAACAGGCGTGAAGATTGGGCTCGTTCATGGCCGAATGACGGCTGCATCAAAAACAGACGTCATGAATGAATTCAAGACAGGTGCCATTGATCTGCTTGTGGCTACAACGGTCATCGAAGTTGGCGTTGATGTACCAAACGCTAGTTTGATGGTAATTGAAAATTCAGAGAGACTCGGTCTTGCGCAATTACACCAACTTCGAGGTCGGGTGGGGCGTGGCAGTGAAGAATCACATTGCGTCTTAATGTACAAAAAGCCTCTCGGAAAGTTAAGCCGCGAACGACTTGAAGTTATGCGTCAAAGTAATGATGGATTTTTTATAGCAGAGAGGGATCTGGAGATTAGAGGACCTGGAGAGTTGCTAGGCACGCGCCAATCAGGCGCTTTGAACTTCAGGATCGCGGATCTGATGCGGGATGAAAATATGTTGAAAGACGTGAGAAGAACTTCTCTTATATTGATGGAGAACTCGCGAAGTCGCTGTGAACTTCTGGTTAATCGATGGATCCGTGATNCCNAGAAAATTNCTCAAGTNTAATTAAAACTATCCNCGATCAAAAACTNCCCGAGAAAATTGATTTTCACTTTTTGCAACAATAGTTGCTACCGCGGCATCGCCCGACACNTTCACCGCTGTTCTCATCATATCNAGCAGACGATCAACCCCTATNATNAGAGCTATACCTTCNACCGGTAANCCTACTTGTTGCAGAACTANNGCGAGGGTAATCAGTCCAACCCCNGGCACACCTGCAGTACCAATCGAGGCGAGGGTTGCCGTCATTACCACCATAAGATATCCGGTCAAACCAACATCAATGTTATAGGCTTGGGCAATAAACACGGTAGCAACGCCCTGCATGATAGCTGTTCCATCCATGTTGATTGTTGCGCCAAGGGGGACAGTAAAAGAAGCGACTTCGTTTTTGACTCCCAGGCGATGTTCAACGGTTTCAAGCGTCACCGGCAAAGTCGCATTCGATGAACTAGTCGAGAAAGCATAGGCCATAACTGGGGAAAAATTACTATAAAACCGAATCGGGTTTAACCCTGCTACAAATCGCACCATCATCGAATAAGTTAGTAAAAAATGTAGCACCAAGACCCCAGCTACCGTCATAAAATATTTGAAAAGATCAGCGATAGCTGTGAATCCCATGTTACTGAAGAGAGTCAGCATCAGACAAAAGACCCCTACTGGCGCGATCAACATCAGTATAAGAATGAGACGCATGATGACTTCATTCCAATCTGTCAGGCTAGCTCTGATCCTTTCACCTGCCGGACCACATTTAGCAATCGCAATACCGATGAGGATTGCAAAAACGATGACCTGCAGCATGTTACCCTCGGCCATGGCCTTTATCGGATTGGTTGGTACCAGCGCGACAATAACGTCTTTTAGCGGCGGGCTTTCCTTAGCAACAAAACTTGTTTCAGTCGCCAGAGATAGTCCGAGGCCTGGATTAACAAAATTAGCGACGCTTAAGGCAAGAGTAATAGCGATCGCGGTCGTCATAAGATAGAGCCCGATAGTCTTTAGACCAATCCGGCCAATACTCGATCCATCAGACAAGTTACTCGCACCGCAAGCAAGGGAAAAAAACACCAGTGGCACAACAAGAAGTTTGAGACTAGCCACAAAGGTCTTACCGCCAACATCAATAATACCGTTGACGCCATAGACTAAAAGCGGGTTGTCGGCCGCCAACTCTGCCGCATGGACAATGGATCCGAGCACCAGCCCTGCCACCATCGCTATAAGTATATTCCTGGTCAGGGCGGCTCGATCTATCATGAGGACCTTAATCGATTTCCATCATCTCAAAATCAGCTTTGCCAACGCCACATTCGGGGCAGACCCAATCATCAGGTATTTCGTCCCAACGGGTCCCCGGCGCGATGCCTTCTTCTTCCAGACCTTCGGCTTCATCATAGATAAAACCACAAACGATGCACTGCCACTTTTTCATAGCGTGTTAGCTTCCCTCTTACCAAATTTGAAACTGACCGTTGAAGGCCTAAAGAAGCACCGTATACTACAACATTTAGTTATTCTGCGACAGAACGCATACCGATTCCTATCCAATGAAACCCATTCCTAGCGCATGGCGGAACTACATCGCTTTAACCCGTTTAGACCGTCCGATTGGAATTTACTTGTTGCTCTGGCCGACACTTTGGGCCTTGTGGATCGCTGCTGAAGGCTGGCCCGGCTGGCACCTATTTCTTGTATTCACAATCGGCACAATCCTCACTCGGTCGGCAGGCTGCGTCCTGAACGATATGACTGATAAAAATTTCGACGGCCATGTTACACGAACAAAAGACCGCGTGTTGGCAAACGGTCAGGTCGATAAGCTGGAGGCCACTATGATAGCAGGAGGGCTAACTATTCTTGCCCTGCTTCTGGTCCTCACGACCAATTTACTAACCGTTGGACTTGCTGCGGTCGCTGCTCTTGTAACAGTTATCTACCCCTTCATGAAGCGGTTGACCTATTTACCCCAGGTGATACTTGGCGTCGCTTTCTCAATGGGTATGCCAATGGCATTCAGCGCTTTCAAAGGAGCAATCGATAACGTTGTGTGGTTACTGGTAACCGCCAATCTTTTATGGGTGGTTGCCTATGATACACAATACGCCATGGTCGATCGTGAAGACGATCTGAAGCTCGATTTAAAATCCTCTGCTATTTTATTTGGCGATCTTGATCGACATCTGATTGGTCTCCTGCAAATCATTTTTCTGACGATCCTAGTATTAGCAGGTCAACAATTGTCTTTTTCGTACTGGTATTTTTTCAGTCTCGTTGTAGCTACCATGTTGTTTGGCTACCAACATTACTTGACATGGAACCGATCTCGAGACGGTTGCTTCGCGGCCTTTCTCAATAACCATTGGATTGGCTTAGTGGTTTTCACGGGTATAGCAAGTAACTACATTCTCAATTAGCGAATAGGCCGTAGATGTGATCTAAGAATGCCCTTGCAAGTGAACGGATTACAACTCNCGGTATTTGTACTGAGTGCTGCTCTACTAGATGATTTGTTAAGATCTCGAAACTCTAAACGACTTACGATCAGTTAAATTGCTTACCATCTTGCAACAAATCGCTAACCTAATTGATCGACTAAATGTCATCATCGGCCGAACCATCGCCTGGTTAACAATCATGATGGTGCTAGTTACCTGTATCATAGTGCTTGCTCGATATCTCTTTAACTCAGGTTCCATCGCACTCCAAGAATCAGTTATGTACATGCATGGTACAGTTTTCATGCTGGGTATTGCTTTTACGCTAAAAGAGCAAGGACACGTTCGGGTTGACGTTTTACACGAGCGGTTAGGACTCCGGGCTCGCGCCGTGATCGAGATGACCGGCTCTGTCTTGTTTCTGATCCCAGTGAGNGTTGTTATCCTCNTAAGCAGCCTCGANTATGTTGCTTTNTCTTGGTCACTAAAAGAGTCTTCAGCTCAGCCCAGCGGCCTCCCGGGCGTCTACCTTTTGAAAACGCTCATAACAGCGATGGCCGGACTNCTGCTCTTACAAGGAATTTCAGAATTCATTAAGGCTTTTAATACACTTAAAAAGCAGGCCAAATGATGGAATTCGCACCGATCTATCTCTTCCTTGCAGTATTCTTTGTTCTAGTTCTTGGTTATCCAGTCGCCCTATCACTAGCTGGGACTGCCCTGATCGCTGCAGGTTTTGGCATTGCGATAGGCGCGTTCGATGTAGGTTTCCTTTATGCAATTCCAAGCAGACTGTTTGGCATCATTAGCAACCAGACTCTGATAGCAGTGCCACTGTTTGTTCTGATGGGTGTGACCCTAGAAAAAACGCGTATAGCAGAACAGTTACTTGATGCTATGAGCAGGTGTTTTGCAGGTCTGCCAGGCGGTCTAGGACTATCAGTCACCTTCGTGGGCATGTTGATGGCAGCAAGCACCGGTATCGTAGGTGCGACAGTTGTNACCATGGGTCTGATGTCACTACCGGTGATGCTAAAAGCAAAATATGATATCCCTTTNGCCACAGGTACTATCTGCGCAACCGGCACGTTGGGGCAGATTATTCCCCCTTCTATCGCCCTCGTCCTCTTAGGNGACGTGCTTTCCAACGCTTACCAACAGGCGCAATTATCGATGGGAATTTTCAATCCCAAGACGGTTTCGGTTGGCGATCTGTTCGCTGGTGCAGTTATACCTGGGCTTATTCTCGTGGTTCTCTACACCATTTATATCGGTCTAACCGCAATCCTAAAGCCTGAAAAAGCTCCAGCTATCGAAACAAGTGTTATCACTTTTCACGAAATTCTACAGAGCATCGTGCCACCCCTAGTTTTAATCGTTGCCGTACTGGGTTCAATACTGGGGGGGGTCGCCACTCCAACAGAAGCCGCGGGTGTTGGCGCTATGGGGGCAATCCTACTTGCGGCTTGCAGAAGAGAACTAACAATTGCGCAAGTCCGCGACATCGCTCAGTCAACCACCAAGACAACNNCCATGGTCTTTTTCATACTNATCGGCGCATCGATCTTTTCGCTCGTCTTCCGAGGNTATGGCGGCGATGAACTGGTCGCTGAGCTTTTTGATCGATTACCTGGTGGAGTATACGGCGCACTGCTGATCGTCATGGTCGTAATTTTTCTGCTCGGTTTTATCCTAGACTTTATCGAGATTACCTTTGTCGTCGTACCAATTGTCGGTCCTGCATTAATGGCGATGGGTATTGATCCCATATGGCTTGGCATAATGATCGCAATCAATCTACAGACGTCTTTTTTGACGCCCCCTTTTGGATTCGCTCTATTCTATCTAAGAGGCGTCGCGCCAAGCGCAGTCGAAACAAAGCAGATTTATCGCGGTGTTATACCGTTCATCTTGATTCAACTAAGCATGCTAATGCTGCTCGTAATTATGCCTGAGCTCGCTACCTGGCTACCGGAAATGCTCTACCGTTAAGCTTCAGNAGATCTAAATTCGCGTATTGGACGCCAGAAAAGCCAAATTAAAGCCGTTGCCCCTATGGATATAAAGCCCGCCATTATCATTGTGTTGGCAGCTCCAATGCTGGATGCCCAGAACCCTACCCAGATCGTGCCAACGTTGTTAGCAGTTGAGGCNGTTAGAAACAATAANGAGAACGCTCGTCCTCGCATATGATCAGGTGTAGTTAACATAACAGTAGCGGTCCTAACAGCGACCGTTACAGCATCAGCAGCACCCAACAGTCCGATCAGTATCATNCCCAGCACAAGATTATTGACACTGCCGAAGCCAAATAAGAAAACACCATAAGCAAACGATGCGTAAAGAACCAACATACCTTTGGATCGCACCCGGACCAGTAGTAACACAAATAAACTGCCCAAGATTGCGCCTGCAGAATTGGCAGCGCCTAAAGCACCTGTCGCAGCCGCGCCACCTGCAAACAATCCCAAAGCCAAAACCGGAAGGACCTCACGATAAAAAGAGGAGGTCGTTATCCCAATATCAAGCAGGTAGAGACCGGGTAGTAAGGGGTGATTTTTGAGAAACCTAAATCCTTCTATGGTCTGTTCAAATTGACTGCTGCTAGCTTCAGTAATCGACTTTTCTGCTCGCCCGCTAACACTTATAAATAAGGGCATCAAGAAAGCTAACCCTGAAAATAATCCAGCGACTACAAAAACAGNTGTTAAATCAAAACTCGACGCAACCAAGGCAAAAATCAACGGTCCTATGATAGCCGCAATATTATGGGTGGCTGTATCTGTAGACGTCGCTAGCATTAAATCCTTTTCCGGGAAAATAACNGGGATCAGTGCCGTCCTAGCGGGACCTACCAACATCGAGGACGCTGATAGTAAAGCTACNCCGAGATAAACAAGCCCTGGATTAAGCCATCCCGACTCATTAAGTATTGCGAGAGCCAAGAGCGTCAGCAATGTCAAACCGTAAGAGACAATGAGCAACTGCTTACGATCGATGCGATCCGCAAGCGTTCCTGACCAAAGAATCGTAGGAATCTGAATAACCAGTTGAACAATGCCAATNACGCCCACCATCGCTGCTGATCCGGTCTCTTCAAGAAGCCACTGAGCGCTCCCAAGGATACGCATCCAACTAGCAATTGAGCCGGCTATGGTTAGGAACCAGAGCAGACGATAGTCACGATACCGAAATGCACCCGTGAAACGCACGCTNTAACTCATCTCGTGAGCTTACATCANCAGCTACTTTGATCGCGCATTNATATAAGCTCGTTCAGAAATTTCATGGTAAGCCACTACATCATCACGGTAACGGCGCCAACTTTCGTAGATACGTCTAGAGAGCTCATCATCATCTCCATTTACCATTTCCTGAATCATCTGTTCAGATANCATTCGTATTTCATTTAAAACATCATCAGGCAATCGACGCAGCTCTACATGGTGTTGATCAATCAATTCACGAAGTGCACTATTATTCCTTGCCGTATACTCAGCCAGCATGTCGGTATTGGCCGCGAGAGCAGCCGTTTTAACAATCNCCTGCAAGTCTTCTGGGAGACTTTGCCAAGCATTCTGATTAATCAGAACTTCTAACGTAGGCCCCGCTTCCTGCCATCCAGGGTAATAGTAATACTTAGCCACCTGATGAAGACCGAAAGCTAGATCGTTGTATGGGCCCACCCACTCTGTTGCGTCAATAACACCTGTCTGCATGCTCGTAAAAATCTCACCCCCCGGTAAATTGACAGCAGTACCACCCGCTTTTTCAAAAACTTCACCGCCCATTCCAGGTATGCGCATTTTCAATCCTTTCAGATCCTCAAGGGAATTGATCTCACGGTTGAACCATCCAGCCATCTGTACACCCGTATTACCCCCGGGGATCGGAAAAAGGTTATAGCGAGCATAAAGCTCACGCCATAACTCCAATCCACCTCCATGGAGGAGCCATCCATTCATTTCCTGCGCGGTTAAACCAAAAGGTACTGCTGTAAAAAACTGAGCGATCGGNACCTTGCCCTTCCAGTAATAAGCTGCACCATGACCCATTTGCACAGTTCCNTGAGAAACAGCTTCGAACACCTCCAGCGCTGGAACAATTTCGCCAGCGCCATAAACTTTAATATCGAGCCGTCCTTGACTCATCATACGGATATTTTCAGCCATTCTTTCCGGCGCCGTTCCTAATCCAGGAAGATTTTTTGGCCACGTCGTAACCATGCGCCATTTAATGGCCTGCTTGGGCTCAACAGACTGAACGGNANTCCCTGAATCCGATCCACCGCAGCCAGCTGTCAGAAGCACGAGAATTAGACATATTAATCTTTTCATGTTTTCCCCTCAGTTTTACATCATCTGGAGAGACGACGAGCCAACGCCGCAAATTATCCCACAGGCTTAAGGTTTGCGTATGCAATAACAAGCCATTTACTTCCTTCAGAAAAATTTACTTGAATCCGAGCACCAGAACCTTCTCCTTCATAGTTCAGGATAATCCCTTCACCAAATTTCTGATGTAGAACTCGTTGACCTAATTTCAAATCAGTACCAACCACCTCACCTGCACTAAGNGCTAAAGATGATTGAGATAATTGACTCGACGCAGGACGTACAATCGTACCCGTTAGTCTTACCTCTTCAATGACCGCTTCTGGCATTTCACTNATAAACCGAGACTGCCTGTTNAACGTCTCGCTNCCGTTGATTCGCCGGGATTCCGCGTAAGTGAGATATAGTCGCTGCATCGCNCGCGTTACACCGACATAACAAAGCCTGCGTTCTTCTTCCAGTCTACCTTCCTCTTCCATCGACATCATATGAGGGAAGAGTCCATCTTCCATCCCGGCGAGAAATACCGTCGGAAACTCAAGACCCTTCGCGCTATGCATAGTCATCAGTTGAACACAATCTTCATTAGGATCACCCTGGCCCTCTCCAGCTTCGAGCGCTGCATGATTTAAAAATTCATCAAGCACTGTTAGTTCAGGCGCTGCAGNATCTATATCCGCATCGAAACTATAGTCTACCCTGGGGTCGAAGGTCTTAGCCGCCGTGACGAGTTCCCCCATATTCTCTATACGAGCTTGACCACGTTCTCCGCCCTCTTTTGCGTGATAATCCTTGAGTCCGGTTTTCTCGACAACCATTTCAACTAGTTCAGCCAGTTCCTCANTCACAGTCAGATCATCAAGTTCTGTTAGTAACTGAATAAAACCCGCTATCGCATTCCGCGCTCTCGCGGTGAGCAGTTGTTGATTAACAATCTCGTTCGCTGCACGCCATAGAGATGTGCCTGAGCTTCGAGCAATTTTCCTGATCTCCGCTACACTCTTTTCACCGATACCACGTGTCGGGGTATTGATGACCCGCTCAAAGGCAGCGTCCGCATCTCTATTACTAATCAAACGCATATAAGCCAGAACATTTCGAATTTCTGCTCTCTCGAAGAATCGCTGTCCGCCGTATATTCGATATGGCATTTGCGAACGGAGTAAAGCTTCTTCCAATACACGGCTCTGCGCGTTAGAACGATAAAGAACGGCGTTTTCGCTATACAGACTACCCTCATCAACGGCTCGTTTTATTCGCTCCACAATAAACCGTGCCTCGTCAATCTCGTTGTAACCTGCATAAAGCTGAATAGGATCCCCATTGCCCATGTCGGTCCAGAGTTCTTTGCCGAGACGGCCTATATTTTGATCAATTAGTCCATTAGCCGCTTCTAGGATATTCTGAGTAGAGCGATAGTTCTGCTCCAATCGAATGGTTGTGGCTTGGGGAAAGTCGTTAGTAAATTGCTGGATGTTCTCTATTTTGGCACCACGCCAGCCATATATAGACTGATCGTCATCCCCGACAACCATAATATTATTTCGGTCTCCCGCAAGAACCCTTATCCACGCATATTGGATGGTATTGGTGTCCTGAAATTCGTCTACGAGTAACGCGTTAAATCGCTGCTGATAATGATGTAGAACAGTAGGATTTTTTAACCACAATTCATGAGCGCGTAAAAGCAACTCTGCGAAATCCACCATACCACCACGTTGGCAAGCCTCTTCATAAGCACGGTAAATCGAAAGATGAGTCTTCAAATAAAGGTCACCGTAATCCTCGATGCTGGCCGGCCTTAAGCCTTCATCCTTCTGACTATTCAACCACCAAACAGCCTGCCTTGCCGGCCATTTTTTTTCGTCGATATCTAGACTTGTCATGACCCGTTTAACTAATCTGAGTTGGTCGTCTGCATCCAAAATTTGAAAATTCTGCGGAAGATCAACTTCTTCATAATGTGCTCGCAATAAACGATGAGCAATTCCGTGAAAAGTACCAACCCACATCCCCCTTGATGGCGCTCTGAGAAGTTGCTCGATCCGACCTCGCATCTCAGCCGCCGCCTTGTTCGTAAAGGTTACGGCAAGAATACTGAAGGGCGAAAGGCCCTCAGTCTGAATCAGCCATGCTACACGATGGGTTAAAACACGAGTTTTTCCGCTACCTGCTCCTGCGAGGACGAGACTGCTGCCTCGCGGAGCAGCAACCGCTGATCTTTGGTGCTCATTGAGCCCATCTAAAATATGAGAAACATCCAAAGTTTTAGCCTACGCTTTGACCGATGTCGCCTGATCTGCAGATCATGATTATGTAAGTAAAAAGAACAAGCTTCACTAGCTTTTTACCCAATCAAGCATATCTTCAACATATATGTCACCTCTGGGTTCAAAATCTTGAGGCTTATCTAGACTACATATTGTGATATTAATATTTCTTTTATCTGCATCAAGAATACAAGCTATAGGTGTCCCACATTCCTGGCAGAAAAATCGAGCGCCATGCGAAGACGAGATTAATTCCTTAGGCTCTCCTTTTGTATATTCAAAACAAGACAACGGAATCGCCATCCAAGAAACAAAAGCAGCTCCCGAAATACGTCTGCACATAGAACAGTGGCAGTTTGCTGAGGGGTAGCTGTTTAACTCAAAACTGAAACGAATCGAGCCACAAAAACAACCTCCCTCTACTATTCCATTATCCAAGGTTACAAACTACTCCACTGTTACTGACTTTGCGAGGTTTCGGGGTTGATCAACATCTGTCCCCTTAAAAACAGCTACGTGGTAAGAGAGTAATTGGACTGGAATAGTGTATACGATCGGCGACACGAACATGCTGCATGAAGGTAACTTTAGAACCGTAACCCCCGGTCGGCTATCGATTGGCGAGTGTTCATCCGCGAACACCACCAGTTCAGCACCACGAGCACGCACTTCTTCTAGGTTAGACATAAGTTTTCCTATCAATTCGTCTCCTGGTGCCACAGCCACCACTGGCATACCTTCATCCACTAGAGCGAGTGGGCCATGTTTCAATTCGCCTGCCGGATAACCTTCGGCATGGATATAGGAAATCTCTTTGAGCTTTAAGGCACCTTCCAGCGCGATCGGATAATGCGAACCTCGCCCCAAAAACAGCGCATGGTGCTTGTCAACAAACCTTTCTGCAATAAGTTGAATCTTATAATCAAGTTCCAGAGTCCGTCTGATTGTCTCAGGTAATGTACTCAAAGCTGCGACGATTTCCTGCTGGTCGGGGTCAGATAAACGATGATATTGACCCAGCGCTACAACAAGCAGTAGCAAATCAACAAGCTGATTTGTGAACGCTTTAGTCGACGCTACACAGAACTCAGCGCCAGCTTCCAGCATCAATGACAGATCACTTTCGCGCACCAGCGTGCTGTTGGGAACGTTACACAGGGCAAGTTTCGCCAAGTAATTAGAATCATCAGCGGAGCGCAGTGCAGCTAGGGTATCCGCGGTCTCTCCTGACTGAGATAGTGTGACCATGAGAGTTCCT
>NZNP01000009.1 GCA_002694945.1 Gammaproteobacteria bacterium | reverse complement strand
TGTGGTTCGAGATAATCCTTCGGGAGGGCTTCCACGACTCGATGTCGATACAGTAGGTGTATCCGGGGGTGGTAATACCGGTTTCTCTACTTCTTTCTCGGAGGCATTCCAGATAGGCGGCACCTGCCCTGGCACAGCCTATATCCCAATTAGCACGCCCTTCGGCATCCCAGGCAACGGATGCGGCTTTGGTTACGCAGATCTTTCTATGCAAACCGGCGGCTACGACCGTCAGAGCACTTTTTTGGATGCACGCTATCAGATCTCTGACAATCACGAAGTCTACTTCGAAAATCGATACAGCAGGATTGAATCCTTCGGTCGCTACGCGCCCGCTGTCGGATTCTTAGTTGTCGCCCCCGATGCACCTCTTAATGATTATGATCCAAATGGCGACGGTGCGACAGATCCTTTCTTTCTGTTTCATCGCTTTATAGGTCACGGTAACAGGGATGACTCGTTCGCTCGAACTGAGTTCGATAATGTGCTGGGACTGCAGGGTACACTCGACATCGCCGGCGGCATCAATTACGACATCTACGCTCGTAATTATGTTTATCGCGCTGACAACGAAGGTGATACTTACGTATTGACCTCTAACATTGAGGACGCGATTGCAGACGGCAGCTACAATTTCTTAAACCCGCTGGATCCAGATCCCGCTCACCAAGCAGCCATACTATCTACCTCTGCTACGCTATTTAGAGATATCGAAACAGAGTTCAACTCATTCGGAATCACCTTAGATGGAGCGTTCCTAGATTTACCAGCCGGTCAGATCGGATGGGCTGCCGGTTTTGAAACTGCTGAAGAGAAGTACAAAGATCAGTACGATAACATGCGAGAGGCAGGCAATATTACTGGCTCCGCAGGTAACAGCTCCTCAGGTAGTAGACAACGTTGGGCGGCGTTCGCTGAATTCCAAATCCCAGTCATGGACGATCTCGACGTCAATGTTGCGATGCGGCACGACGACTACGATGACTTCGGCACCGAATTTTCGCCGCAGGTCGCTGTGCGTTGGCAGCCACTGGACATGCTGACCGTGCGTGCCTCATGGGGCGAGGGTTTTAAAGCTCCGGACCTTGGCAATATTGGTGCTGAACTTTCGCAGTCTTTTAACGACGTAACAGATTTCGTTTTCTGTCAAGCTAATGGGATCGCTGATGCTGACTGTCCAAACAGTCAGGTCGAGCAATACCTCGGCGGAAATCCCGACCTTCAGGCAGAGACGGCCGAATCCTATAACTTTGGCTTAGTCGTTGATCCAATCGATGGGCTTTCACTCAGCGTAGACTGGTGGTCTATTGAGTTAGAAGATGCTGTGTCAACCACGGGGCTTCAAGATGTGATTCGTTTTGAGCAAGCCGGGTCTCTCCCATCAGGAGTTATCGTGAACCGAGACCCTACCAGCGGTCAAATCACTCGCTGTACAACTGGCGTTAGCGCACCTGCGTGCGGCATCATTAACCCGTTTGCAAACCTAGCTGCTCTCGAGGTTGAAGGCTACGATGTCAGGGGCCAATACGATCTGGATACAGATTCAATGGGCTCTTTCCGGGTCATGCTTGAATACTCAAAGTATGAGGACTATGACCAGCAATCGACTCCCTTCTCCCANAAAGGATCCGTTTTGGGCACCGAGGGCGTTCCNGAGTTCCGATATAATTTGGGCGTNCGTTGGACCATGAATGACTGGACCGTCTCTTACGCTTACCACGCAATTGATGGTTTTGATGGCCCAGGTGGGGCAAGCAAGTACGACGATTGGGATTCCATGGACCTACACATCAGCTGGAGCACTCCTTGGGACGGTGAACTGTCCTTCGGTGCACGCAACATCACTGATGAAGACCCGTCCATTGCTTCTAACGGCGTCTACGACGACACTACTGTTCTGGAGCTGTATGANGTAACTGGTAGAACGCCGTACGTGACCTACAAGCACTTTTTCTAAAGCGAACTCTTCGTTTTTCAGAACTGCTTGTTAGTTCTACAATGAACCCCGGTAAAAGCCGGGGTTCTTTTTTTGAGGGTGTGAATTTATGTCCGACTTTAATCTGCTTTGGTCTACACCGCTACTTCGAACTANCACAGAGAGCATAGATCTGGCGAGACAACTGCGCGATGTCATTCTCGATTGCGAAACAGAGANATTNCGAAAAAAGAGTTCACCACAACGTTCCCACAATAATGTCTTCGAAAGTGAATTCGACTTCCTATCGTGGCAAAGGGAGCCCATTCCCAAGTTCAGAGAATTGTTGATCGGTTATCTTGGAAATTTCCTGAAACTCGTCAATGAGATTAACGACGATAATTTAAAGAACTTGTCCTTCGATAACCATTGCTGGTTTCACATCTACCGCAACGGTGGTTACTTTCAACCTCATAACCATCCCAACGCGTCCTGGAGCGTGATCTATTGTGTAGATCCGGGCGATGACATACCGGAAAATGACTCNATGGCAGGACATGTAATGTTTACCGACCCAAGACAGACTAATGCTTATCTTGACCCGGGCAATAATGACATGCGTCGGGATATGTCTTTCAACGCGATAAGATTGCGATTGAAACCCGCAGAACTGATGATATTCCCCTCGTATCTCTACCATGCGGTGGAGCCTTACGTAGGTAAACGTCCTCGCATAACCATCGCAGCCAACTTCTGGTTCGGCTATAACCAATGAATGAAAGACTTAGCAGCGAGCAATGGACGCGTTTCTGGGAGAAAGGCACACCAACGACCTTTTTTGGCAACTTTGATAAGAATTATGATGGGAAAATCGCTGAATTCTGGAACAGTCAATTCGAACAGGTCCCAGATAATGGTCATATCCTTGACCTAGCTACCGGCAACGGGGCCCTGGCGGTCCTAGCGGCAGGTTACGCTCACCAAAATCAGCGTAACCTTAGGGTCACCGGGATCGATTACGCNAAAATCGACCCCGCGGGACTGGTCCTAGCCGAACTTAATTCAACCATCCGCGACAAACTCACTTTTCACTCGCATCGACGGATAGAAGACACCGAGTTATCAGAAAAAAGCGTTGATCTAGTCATTAGCCAATTCGGCTTCGAATACGGAGAACCAGAGGCTAGCGTTCTTGAGGCCAGCCGAATCCTCCGACAACAGAGCGCTATTGCGCTAGTGACCCANCGACGTGGCAGCGTGATCCACAGGCAATCCAATGATGGCCTGAAGGAGGTCGACTATTGCAAGCAGTCAGATCTTCACTCACTCCTCGAAATGCTACTAACACGCCTGGATGCGCTATCCCGAACCGGAGAAGATCCTGTAGCCGATAAGAAAGCTGCTGAGCTGCGAAACACAGTGAATTCAGTCACGGGTGAACTTCACGATTATATGAAAGAATTCAAAGATCCTAGGCACATAGGTTATTTCCTTACTAACTCTATGGTGGTATTCCGGCCCCAATTTGCGAATCACAGCCTCACAGAAAAATTGGACCTCCTCCGATTGATCCGGGACGAAACCGATGCTTACGAAATGCGCATGAAAGATTTACAAAGCGCCGTTCTCTCCCCGTCCGATATCAACGGATTGGAACAACTCCTAACAAAAGAAGGCTTTCAGGTAATGTTGTCTGAGCCATTGCGAGTAGACGAAGGAGTCTTCTGCCAAAAAATTGTAGCTCGAAGAACGATCTAATCAATTCTCGTTACNGGCACACGAACCTTGGCTGCTGGTATTTCCATCACATAAAAGCCCATAACATTTCGTTTAATCCGNACTTCGGGATTACTNATGATCTTTGTACGCCTCACAGANTCAGNTCTCCGCTGTTGCCAGGTTTCACCATTATCGAGTTTGAATAAGGTTTTACCTCTCCAACCCGAAAAATCGCCGACAATCCGAGCGACGCTCTTATCAAAACGATTTTTTGTTTCCGGTTCTTGCATTTCGTTTTTCGCAGAGATTGCCAATTCCGGCCTATTCGACTCGCCTCCTCCGCTGCTCGNCACTNATGTCTGCTCANCACTAGATTGTCGATCTNTTTGCCTGGTTTCCTGCTTACGCTGCTTTTCATANCGCCGGGCAGCAAACTTAGCNTCCTGGTCAACAAAAACTTCCAGCCACTCACGCAANGCTTGTTTCTCATCCTGCGTAAGCTTTACCACACCCGTGACCTCCATTTCTGAATCTGACATGAGATCTTCCAGTGGAGGTAGCTCTAATCCAATCACTGGCAGAGTTGCTCCTAACATCACTACTATAATAGCGGAGGCTCTTGTCATCGCTTTACCCTCGAGACTTGTAAGTTTGAAGGCTAATTCATGGTCGTGTTGCTCTCAAGCAAAAGATAAGCTTTGGTCGAGGCGAAATGAGTAGGAGAATGAATAACCACCCTGATTCCCGCGTGAAACGCCAATTTAAATTGGTGTCCTATTCACCTTAGATTGTCAAACGCAAAGCGTTACAGAGAAATGACAAAACCTAACGGCTAACGTAAACCATCAGTACGAATGAGAGTCAAATAGGGGTGTGCTAGGGCCCATTAGCACCTGTTGATATGAGAAAAAAATAGGAAGATAAAAACATCCAACAGACTCTAAATCTCTTAGGCATTCGACAAATTCCAAGCAGCTAGCGTGGCACTAATAATTTACTCTTCTGAGCATACCCGGTGATTTATACCTCATTGCCTGTACGCGCAGTCAAAGATGCTTTACAGTCACCGCCCCAAAACTATGAAAGCCTCTCATGACAAATAGAATCAATGGCCAATGGCGCCTTAAGTCACGGCCAATAGGACTAGTTACCGAAAACGACTTCGAATACGTCGAGACTAATCTGCCTGATATTAGTGAAGGCGAGGTGCTTGTAAGGAATATCTATCTAGCGTTTGAGCCAGCGATGCGCGGCTGGCTCAACGACGTTAAGAGCTACGTACCTCCAGTAAAGATCGGCGAGGTAATGCGGGCCAGCACAGTGGGACAGGTGATTGAATCGAATAACCCAGAATTTCAGCCTGGCCAATACGTTACCGGCATGATGGGTTGGCAGGAGTATTTTATTGATAACGGGGCGCCCGGAGCCATGGGCAGAAGCTTGAACAAAGTTCCTGAAGGAGTAGCTCCTGAGCTTATGCTCAGCGCGCTGGGTGGCACCGGACTGACTGCTTACTTTGGCATGTTGGATATCGGTCAACCTCAAAAGGGTGATGTGGTCGTGGTTTCAGGGGCTGCAGGAGCGACGGGCTCCGTGGCCGGTCAGATCGCCAAGATCAAAGGCGCCGCGAAAGTCGTAGGTATCGCCGGTGGTAGCGAGAAGTGTAACTGGCTCACGGAAGAGCTCGATTTTGATGCAGCTATTGATTACAAGGCTGAAAATGTCTTTGACCGTCTAACAGAAGAATGTCCAGACGGTATAAACATCTTCTTCGATAACGTGGGCGGGCAAATACTCGACGACGCCCTGCTTAACATGGCAATGAATGGCCGTATCGTGCTATGTGGCGGAATTTCATCCTACAACGCAACCGAATTGCCACCAGGCCCAAAAAATTATATGCAACTAGTCATACGCCGCTGCACGATGCAAGGATTCATCCTGATTGATTACTTCCACCGCGCGACAGAGGCAGTTGCTGAACTAGCGGACTGGGTCGCCAATGGTGAACTGAAGCACGCAGAAGACATTCAGCAAGGCATCGAAAATACGCCGAAAACTTTTCTTCGACTTTTCGAGGGAAAGAACAAAGGCAAACAATTGTTACGTATTGCTGAACCACCCTTCTAGCTCCAGGATTTAGCACTGCTATAATTAGAGATTGAAATATCGATAGAACCCCATGAAATTTCACATTGCCGCGTTACTAATCCTCACGTCAAACATAACGTTGGCGCAACCCAATGCCAGCGCTGTAGATGTCGAATCGCAGACCATAACTATCGCGCTAGGTCAGGAGCCACCACAGCTGAATAGTATGCGGGCGACCGATGCTGTCAGCATAATGATACTCAGCCACGTGATGGAAGGTCTAACCCGCTATGATCGACGTGGCAACATAGTGCCGGGCGTTGCGGAACGATGGGAAATCGACAATTCGGATGCAACGTTCTGGCTGCGTGCTAATGCTTCCTGGAGCGACGGTAAACCCGTTACCGCGCATGACTTTGTCTTTGCCTGGCAAAACGCGCTCAATCCGATCACTGCGTCGGAATATGCTTTCATTCTTTACCCCATCAAAAACGCCGAAGCGATCAACAAGGGCGAGCTAGCCGTTAACGAATTGGCGGTTAAAGCGATTGACGACTTGACGCTGAGCGTCGAGTTTGAAAGACCCACAGCCTACTTCACTAAACTTACCGCTTTCTCTACCTACTTCCCCGTACGAAAGGACTTCTGGAAATCTCGAGATTCGAAGTACGCGGCGGACGCCAAAGACCTGCTCTACAATGGCCCGTTTGAAATGACAGAGTGGGTGCACAGCGCGTCTTTACGAATGGTAAAAAACTCAAACTATTGGAACCATCAGAGCATTAACTTAAATGCCATCAATGCCGATTACATCACAGCCGATACCCGCGCGCGGTTAAATCTCTTTACCGACGATAAAATTGTTTATACGTCTCTCGACGGCGACACCTACAAGGATGCCCTTAGCCAGAGCATTAGAATAAGGCGATTCAATACCGGGGCGGTCTATTTCCTAGAGTATAATCACCGCCCCGGACGCGTGACACGAAATCTAAACCTGCGCCGTGCAATTCAGCATGTTTTCGACCCCGACGAGCTTGTAAACCGCGTACTCGCTACACCAGGCAATCTTAGAGGAGAGAGTCTTTTCCCCGTCTGGCTCATGGGGGTTAAAGACAAGTTTCGACGCGAGTATCCGGCGCCGCTGGCTAACTATGATGTCGCAAAAGCCAACGAGTTCCTCATAAAAGCACAAGAAGAACTCAGCGAAATTCCGGAACTCATCTTACTGGTCGGCGACAGTCCGGTTGCTGTCAAACAAGCGGAATACATACAAGGAATCTTCAAAAGCAAGTTAGGTCTGAACCTCAAAATCGACGTACAAACATTCAAGCAACGTCTAGCTAAAATGACCGCTGGAGATTTTGATATCGTCGGCGCGGGCTGGGGACCCGACTTCGACGACATCATGACCTTCGGCGACCTATTCGCCTCATGGAATCTCAACAATCGCGGCCGCTACAACAATCCCGAGTACGATAAGCTTATCAGGATTGCAATGGACAACACTGACCCAAAAGTCAGAATGGATGCGATGGGACAGGCGCAGCAGATATTATTCGACGATGCGGCAGTACTGCCGCAATATGAACAAGGTGTCATTTATCTGCTACACCCCAAGATTAAGGGTGTTGTGAGACGGGTTGTCGGTGCAGATCCCGACTTCACCTATGCTAAGGTGATACCCTAGAGCGATCGGACGTAAATGATCATCTATACATTAAAGCGCTTGATTGCCGGCGTCATTACTGTCTGGTTTATTGCTACCGCAACCTTTGTCGCCATGCACTCGGTGCCCGGCGACCCTTTGATGAACGATAAAGCTGTGACAGACGAGATCCGAGCCAATCTCGAAGCGAAATATGGTCTCGACCGTCCCCTGCCAGAGCAGTATGTGATCTTTATAGCTAACATGTTGCGGGGTGACTTCGGCATTTCATTTACACAACAGAACCGACGCGTGAACGATATCATTCGAGACCACTTCCCTGTTTCGGCGACACTAGGCATTCTGGCAATTATATTTGCTGCAGCCGGAGGAATCCTTTGGGGCGCATTGACCGCAATTTATAGAAACAGACTACCCGATATCTTCATTATGTTTCTGGTCATCCTAGGCATCTCCGTACCGTCTTTCGTGTTTGCCGCCCTTGGGCAGTTGCTGTTGGTCAATATCAACAGCTGGGCCGGAGGATCAGTTCTACCCGTGGCAGGCTGGGGCAGTTTCGCTCACATGCTGATGCCTGCACTCGTACTGGGCCTAGGCACCATGGCATTTCTAACCCGGCTGATGCGCTCATCAATGCTAGAAGTCGTCAACGAGGACTATATCAGGACAGCAAAGGCGAAGGGGTTATCTGTAACTCGCATTTTTTTTCATCACCAGCTCCGAAATGCCATTCTTCCGGTGATAACCGTTCTTGGCCCTCAAATCGCTGTAATCACAACTGGCGGCTTTGTAGTCGAACTTGTTTTCGCAATTCCCGGCCTTGGCCGTTACTTCGTACAAGCTGTCCAACAACTCGATTACACGGTCATTATGGGAACAACCGTTTTTTATGGAGCCTTCCTTGTTCTCATGGTAATCATTGTCGATATTCTCTACGGTTTCATTGATCCCAGAGTAAGATTATCGTGAGCTTCTTCCAACCCTCTTTGGAAGATTTTACTCTCGCTAAAGCAATGAATGATGTCGAGCACATCTCTCGGCCATCGTTGTCATATTGGCAAGACGCGTGGGTTAGGCTTAAGCAGAATACTCGTGCCATAGCATCTCTCTGGATCATAGTTCTGCTCACACTATTCACCATCCTAGGTCCTGTTGCCTGGCAGGTTGATCCCGATCTCCAGGATCTGAATCAAGTGTCACAATCACCATCACTGCCTAAAACGGCAATGCTTGTCGATAAATACACCCCTTGGAGCGGAGTCCAACTTAAAAGTTACTTGCCACCAAAGAACTACCCAGATCATATCGACGCACCTAATGGTTTAAAAGTGGCAGGAGGCGCCACAACTCAGAGAGTCAGACTGACATGGAATGAAGCGCCGGGCGCCGAGGGCTACAACATTTATCGAAACAATCGGCTTCCGACAAGCTTTTCTGATCTCGGACTGCCACTAGGATCAACACATGGCGATGAGATAAGTTACGAAGATCGACTCAGCCTCGAAGACCGAGAATACTATTATAGCATTGTCCCAACTGACGGGTTAGATGAATACGAAAGCTATAGCACCCTAAAGGTCATTCCCCAGCTTGTATTAACGATAGACGAAGCGATAGAGCGCAATCTTATAGGCGAAAAGTCTCATGCTAATGTCGGCGAATTGATCAACATCGAGTTTCATCCGTTCGGAACAGATTATCTGGGCCGCGATATGCTGGCGAGGTTGATGGAGGGCGCTAGAGTCTCCTTATTCATCGGAATTTTGGCACCCTTGCTCTATGTCCTTATAGGGATCGTCTATGGTGGTTTCGCCGGATATTTCGGTGGCTACTTCGATGTGATACTAATGCGCTTTGCAGAATTCGTCGTAGCTCTACCATTTCTACTTTTTATGATCCTATTCAAAATTGCCTTTGGCATCGGGCCTGGTGAAAGCGGCATTTTGCCAATGCTTATAGCTCTGGTCCTGTTAGGCTGGCCCGCCACGGCTAGATTAGTCCGTGGACAGGTCCTTCAGATTCGTGAACAAGGCTATATCGAAGCGGCACGTCTCTTAGGTGCAAGAGACAACTATATAATCCTAAGACACATTCTGCCCAACACAATGGGAGTCATTCTAGTTACGCTGACTTTCGCTATCCCCGCCGCTATCTTTACCGAAGCATTTTTATCTTTCATTGGCATGGGGGTCGCTCCACCAACCCCTTCTTGGGGTTCTATGTGCAACGAGGGGGTAAAAACGATGTTAAGCCACCCCCATGAACTGATATTCCCTGCCGCCCTCATCAGTATCACTGTGCTTGCCTTCAATCTTTTGGGCGACGGTTTAACAGAGGCGCTGGATTCACGTATGCGATCACGCGAATGACGGATGTTGTCCTAAAAGTAGAAGATCTAGCGGTCGAGTTCGATACTTATGGAGGCACGGTGCAGGCCGTCCGAGGCGTCAGTTTTGAGGTTGAGAGAGGCAGAACGTTGGCGATCGTAGGCGAGTCCGGATGCGGAAAGTCTGTAACGGTACAGTCGCTCATGGGACTGATCCCTGCGCCTCCTGGCAGAATTACTCGCGGCTCAGCCACTCTCAACGATGAGGAAATTTTGGGAATATCCGCCGAGGCCGATAGCCGATTTCGGGGTTCGAAGGTCAGCATGATTTTCCAGGATCCAATGACATCTTTAAATCCAACCATGACGATCGGTAATCAAATTGCCGAGACGCTCATAGTGCATCGCGGAAAGTCTCACAAAGAGGCCTACGCGATCGCGATTGAGTTACTGGAAAGGACGCACATTCCTGAGGCAGCAAAGCGGGCTCGACAGTACCCATTTGAGTTCTCAGGGGGTATGTTGCAGCGAGCGATGATCGCCCAGAGCCTCGCCTGCAATCCTGCTGTCCTAATCGCTGATGAACCAACGACTGCTCTTGACGTCACTATACAAGCACAGATTCTAGAACTTATGCAGGAATTGCAGCGATCAGAACAGATGTCAATCATTCTGATAACGCACGACTTAGCAGTAGTCGCTCGAATGGCCGACAAGGTAGCTGTGATGTATGCAGGACAGGTGGTTGAATCGGGCAAAGTCGACGAAATATTCTATCGGTCCAGTCACCCTTATACTCTCGGCTTGAGAGCCGCCATGCCATCAAATAATGATGATCAAGGGAAGGCTCTCGAACCAATACCAGGGAGCCCACCCGATCTCTTCAGGCCACCCATTGGATGTGGTTATTTCGCAAGATGTCCAAATGCCATGAAATTGTGTGAGGCCAATCTTCCACCGTCATTCTCTATCGACGAGCATCATCAGTCTAGGTGTTGGTTACAGCACGAAATGGCGCCCGATGTCGACGACCTTTATCAACCGCACTTGGCGAGGATCGAAGGTGCTCGTTAAAACAGACTCCTTAAAGAAACATTTTTACCTAGGCCGCGGTCAAACTTTGCACGCAGTCGATGGAATTTCCCTCAACATTGCTGAAAACGAAATTCTTGGATTAGTTGGTGAGAGCGGCTCGGGCAAGTCTACGTTCGGAAAAACATTGATTGGTTTACACGATAAAACGTCAGGTGATGCCTTCTATCAAGGTGAACTCTTACCAAAACGGTTTTCGGCTAATGACCACCTGAGATTTTCCCGCGAAATGCAGATGATTTTCCAAGACCCCTACTCCTCTTTGAATCCTCGAATGACGGTTCTAGATATCGTCAGTGAAGGCCTTAGGATGCAGGGCATTCCCGACAAGGATGCTATAGAAAGAGTCGCTCACTGGTTAGGCCGAGTCGGCTTAAACGTCGATCACATGTCACGTTACCCTCATGAATTTTCGGGCGGACAACGTCAGAGAATAGGTATCGCTCGTGCAATGATTATCGAACCAAACTTTATTGTCTGCGACGAGCCTATATCAGCGCTAGACGTGTCAGTACAGGCACAGGTAATCAACCTGCTGGACGAACTTAAACAATCACTGGGGCTGACTCTCCTGTTTATCGCGCACGATCTTTCCATGGTCCGCTATGTCTCTGACAGAATGGCCGTGATGTATCTGGGGTCTTTAGTCGAAGTGGGGCCTGCCAATGAAGTGTTCTTCGAACCAAAGCATCCTTATACACAACTGTTGGTCGAGTCAAATCCCGAGCCAGATCCGGCTACAGAAAGAGAGCGGATCTATCGAACCATTGATGGGGAAGTTACCTCACCTGTGAACGTTAGGCATGGTTGCCGTTTTGCTGATCGTTGCCCCAAAGTCATGGACCGCTGCCGAGTAGAAACACCCGAATTGATTGCAACCCCAAATAGCCGGCAGGTCGCGTGCCATCTTTTCTAGAGAAACTATCACGACGACTGTTCAAGGAATAAAACGTCGGGCCTTTTCAAGCATCCTGATAATGGACTGCTCTGTGGTGTATGCCCCAATATCACCCATGGAAACCCACGCCAAATCATTGGATTCTTCACTGACCGTGAAATTATCCGAGGCCCCCGAGCCCAGTAAAAACCTGCAGTCATAATGGAAGTGCTTTGGCTCACCAGGACGAGCCGGAATGGAATGAATATCAACATCCAGTAGCGCTCCCGTTAAAGGCCTGATTAACGCGAGTCCAGTCTCTTCTCGCGTTTCTCGCATCGCGACCTGCATGACATCAGCATCCCCATCTGCATGTCCACCAGGCTGGAGCCACCGGTTTAACTTCCTATGATGAGTCAAAAGAACTCTCTTCCTGCAAGAATCGAGCACCAGGGCGGAACCGGTTACATGACCTGACAATAGGCTTCGCTCAAAGCAATCGGGATGATTTAACACGAATTGCCGATATTGTTCGACCGTTTCAGACTCTAACGGATATTGCTCTTTGTAATCTGCCAAAAGATTAAGAATTGGCAAACGTCGATCATCAGGCAACATGCGTGCTCGGGATTATCAGGGGTTGCAGTTTTTTATTGGATTCTTCATCGAACAAATCAACCAACTGCTCGGTCATCGCATCGCCCAACTGTTCGGCATCGGTAATCGTTACCGCGCGACGATAATGGTGCGTGACGTCGTGCCCAATCCCTATCGCAACCAGCTCAACTGGTGAATGGTTCTCAATCTGATCAATCGCATACTTCAGATGCTGTTCAAGGAAGTTGCTCGGGTTTACTAACAACGTCGAATTATCGACCGGTAACCCATCGGAAATAACCATGAGTATCTTCCGATCTTCAGGCCGACCCACAATGCGATTGTGCGCCCATAGCAACGCTTCTCCATCAATATTCTCTTTAAGCAATTCTTCTCGCATCATCAAGCCTAGATTACTCCTGCAACGACGCCAAGGAAGGTCCGCAGCTTTGTAAATAATATGTCTCAGGTCATTCAAACGACCAGGTTGGGCCCGTTTCCCTTGCTGTAACCAGAGCTCTCTCGACTGACCCCCACGCCACGCGCGGGTTGTAAACCCTAAAATCTCCACCTTGACAGAACAACGCTCCAGAGTTCGGCCCAGGATATCCGCACACATCGCTGCAATAGTAATCGAGCGACCACGCATAGAACCTGAGCTATCAATTAGCAGGCTGACGACCGTGTCCCGGAAATTCATATCTTTTTCCTGTTTGAACGCGAGTGGCTGGAATGGATCCATGATGATGCTGGTCAGCTTAGACGTATCAAGCATGCCCTCGTCGAGGTCAAACTCCCAGGTTCTGTTTTGTTGCGCCATCAACTTTCGCTGGAGCCTGTTAGCCAATTTACTGATCACGATCTGAGAATTCTGCAAGTGCTTGTCCAGCACACCTCGGAGTCTCTCCAGTTCTACTGGATCACACAATTCGGCAGCGAAGACTGTTTCATCAAACTCTGTTGTAAAAGCACTGTAATCGCTCTCTCTAGGACGCAACCAGTTCTTTTCTGCCGCTGCGTCTGGAGGTGCGCCTGGTTCGTCTTCATCGCCTTCCATTTCAGCCATATCCATGGCGTCCATATCCATAGGCACTTCGCCTTCTATGGCGTCTGCCAGGTCAGAGTCGCCGCTCATATCCTGATCGGCCATCTCTTCCCCCGAGTCGGGCTGCATTTCCTCTTCCTGCTCGCCTTCTTCTTCGGCCTCACCCTCGGCACTTTCTTCACCATATTCGTCCGTCAAACCAAGGTCGGTAATCATTTTCTGGGCGAGTTCTGCAAATGCTTCCTGATCAAACATTAGGTTATCGAGATCTTCGAGATCATCGCCTAGCGAGTATTCCAGATGGTCTCGCCAAAGATCGAGTACGACGTCCCCACCCTGCGGAGGTTTACGACCTGTCACTTTCTCTCGAATCAACATATTCAGCGCTTCGCTCAGCGGAGCTTCACTCTGGTTCTGAATATCCTGATAGCTGTTATTCACGCAATGCTGCGCAAGATTCGCCTGCAGATTATCTCCAACACCTTTCATGAGATAACTGCCTATACAAGCTATTCTTGCCTCTTCAACAGCATCGAAGACTTCTTGGGCTGTGCCGGCGTGGGGTCGCCCGACTCGATGCAACGATTCATCATGGAAGCGTGTCCGCAGAGCGAAAGTATCAGAGGTACCGCGCAACGCAGCTAGATTATCCTGCGAGAGGCCAGACTCGGGCAGTGGCACTCTTGCGCGAGAGCCCTGCAAGTAAGGCTTACCACGACCAAAAGTAACGACGAGCTCATCGTCCCCGGATATTGCCCGCATGGTCGCGGTTACCGCTTGTTTAAATACCTCAGTGGAATCTTCCGGCGTCACGATCTATCCCGGCGGCGTACTCAGGCAAGCACAACGTGCGCGCTGGACTCGGGCAATTCTTCACCCATACAACGCTGGTAATATTCCGCAACTATTGTCCTTTCTGTCTCGTCACACTTGTTCAAGAACGTGAGGCGGAAGGCGAAGCCGAAATCATTAAAGATCCTCGTATTTTCCGCCCACATCAGCACGGTGCGGGGAGACATGACGATCGAAATGTCACCATTCATGAAGCCCTGACGGGTCAAATTGGCAACAGAAACCATATTGGCGACCGTCATGCGATCAAGATCTGATACCTTTGATGCAATAATGTCGGTTTCTTTTTCCCGCTCGAGATAATTCAAAGTCGTGACGATGTTCCAGCGGTCCATCTGGCCTTGATTTATCTGTTGCGTTCCGTGATAGAGCCCGGTTGGATCGCCCAGACCAATAGTGTTCGTGGTAGCAAACATGCGGAAGGAATCATGAGGGCTTATCACTTTGCTCTGATCTAGAAGTGTAAGCTTACCCTCTACTTCAAGAACGCGCTGGATAACAAACATGACATCTGGCCTACCCGCATCATATTCATCAAAGACGATCGAGCAGGCGCGTTGCAGTGCCCAGGGTAGTAATCCTTCACGAAACTCAGTTACCTGTTTGCCATCCTTCAAAACAATTGCGTCCTTGCCTACCAGGTCTATACGACTAACATGACTGTCAAGATTGATTCGGATACAAGGCCAATTGAGCCGCGCTGCAATTTGCTCTACATGTGTCGATTTACCTGTACCGTGATAACCCTGGATCATACAACGTCGGTTGTAGGCGTATCCTGCAAGAATGGCCAGCGTCGTTTCATGATTGAATAGGTAGTTTTCATCAATCGGTGGTACATGATCTGAAGGTTCGGAGAACGCAGGAACCTCCAGATCTACATCCAGCCCGAAAGTCTCTCTGACATCGACCTTTGTATTGGGGATACCATCTCCTTCAAGAGCTCCAATTTTTTCAGTCATTACTGCTATACCTAAATCTTTGCGAACTTATCCGCTCTTTCAAAAAAAAACACCGCTTTCCTATAAGGCCGTGACGCTCACGCATCGCTCTTTGCCTCAACACACTAGACCGTGGAGAATTACCAAGAATAGGCGGGAACGAAAGGATAGCCTATTTTCAAGTCATCCTGAAGTAGGCACCTAGCTCTAATCAAACTACTCTAGCTGACTTAATGACCTCACTACCCGACAAGTGTAAAAATATGTTCTGCAGAACCCGCCAAGGGTCTCCTGCTTCCAAACCTTTGACCATTCTATCGATGTGACCGATCGACGCTATCATAGCCCTCAGCGCAGCAGATGAGTGACGTTCCAGACAGCGAGACACAAACGCTTCTCTATTCTTCCAGACTCGCGCTTGCTTAAATACAACTTGTCGGCTCTGACCAAGAGCCAAATCGGAGGCCATTTTTTCAAGGCTTCTTAACTCCCTGGCGAGCATAGAGATTATGTACATAATCTCTATGCCCTCTGCTTTGAGTCCGCGGATCATTCGTACACATTTCACCGAATTACCCGCCATCGCATTATCGAGTAATTTGAAGACATCATAACGAGCGCTATCTGCAACCCCTTCGGTGACTTCCAGCAAATCTACACGACCATCGGCCACAGTAAGCCTAAGGCGTTCCACCTCTTGGACGGCTGCGAGAAGATTACCTTCAACACGCTCAGCCATAAGGCGCAGCGCATCCTGCGTAACTGTCAAACCTGCCTGCTTACAGCGATTCCCCAACCACCTGGGCAAATCCTTTGCTTCGATCGGCCAAATTTGAATAAAAGCCCCAAAGGCCTCAAGTGACTTAAACCAACGGGTTCTCTGTATATCCTGGCCTGCCCTCGGCAAAACCAGAAGCAACACATTGTCCTCGTCTAACTGTTCGAGTAATCGTGTCAACATCTTGCCCCCCTGATCACCGGGCTTTCCCGAAGGTAACCGAACTTCCAGCAGTTTTTTTTCAGCAAACAAGGAAAGGCTACCAGCACTTTGAAGAAGAGTGTTCCAATCGAAACTAGCCTCCGCGTGGAACAGCTCTCTTTCATAGAAGCCTCTAGCGCGTAGGGCTCGTCGAATGAGGTCAGTTGTTTCCTGAACCAGCAGCTGTTCATCTCCACTTACGATGTAAAGCTTATGCATTCGCGCTTTAAGGTCAGCGACTAGTTTGTCGGGATAAATTTTCATGGAATCAGCGATTAGTTGCTTGCAGCCAGGCTTCCAGCCGAAAGACAATTAGATTCACAATCTCTTCCCTAATTTCCGACATCAAGAGCTGCTCCTCCTCATAACTGCCAGAAAGGTTAAGTGAATCCAGGGAGTAGATGCGCTGCGCGGCTAGCGAAAAATCAGCTACCACAGGCTTTCCGTCTAGGATCAGCACAACATCAACTTCAAGACGTAGCTCATATTGTGCTGCGTCCATACGAACCGAGGTAGCGACAGGACGCCTGCTACTGCGAACATCGAGCAGCCTAACATCGACGATGTTGGGTCCTGGTGCTACAGACTTTACGTCATTGGCTTCGAGAAATGCTTCCAGTTCACGTCGCAGGCCACCAGCAGCTTGACCACTCAGACTGATCGCTTCTAGACCGCTAATGTCTGCACTGCGCAATTGAAAGCCGCAGCCTCCTATGAGGACTATCAGCAAGATCGTTGGTAGAAATTTACCCAACAACAAAATTCAAGATTTTATTAGGCACAAAGATAATCTTACGTATCGTCTTGTCCAAAAGAAACTTTTCAACATTCTCGATCTCTCTTGCGGCGGCTACAACCTCATCTTCTAACGCATCGGGCCTTACTTCAACCTTGCCGCGCATTTTCCCGCCGACTTGGACAACTAGCTCAACTACGGTTTTCTCGAGTGCTTTTTCATCAACCTCAAGCCATTTAGCTTGTTCAAGAGCGCCATGACCTAGCCGGCGCCAGAGCTCATGACAGGCATGAGGGATTATCGGCGACATCACTAGAACCGCAGTAGTTAGAGCTTCTCGAACGACCGCACGACCCTGCGGCGAGTCATCTTCAAATTTAATGATCTGGTTCATCAATGACATAGCCGCGGCTACAATCGTATTAAACGCAAGGCGTCTGCCAAAATCATCCTCACATTTGGCCAGAGTCTCGTGAGTCAATCGGCGCAATTCTTTCTGATGCGAGGTCAATGCGGAAGCATCTATTTCCGGCACTGATCCAGCTCCAAGGTGGCTAATGCAGCTGTTCCAGAGACGGGTTCTAATCCATCGGTTGGCAGACTCTACTCCATGTTCTGACCACTCGAAAGATTGGTCGGGGGGTGCAGAGAACATCATTGCCATCCGAACAGCATCTGCTCCAAACTGATCCATGAGATGTTGCGGATCGCCGGCATCACCAGCAGATTTAGACATCTTGGTGCCGCCTTGCAATACCATGCCAAGAGAAAGTAATTTTTGAAAAGGCTCATCACCCTCGACCAACCCCTCATCTCGCATCACCTTATGAAAAAACCTTGCGTAGAGAAGATGGAGAATTGCGTGTTCCTCTCCTCCGACATAGTGATCAACCGGACTCCAGTATTTAGCGCGCTCGTCTAGCATAGCCGAATCAGAGTCACTGCTAGCAAATCTGGCGTAGTACCACGAAGACTCCATGAAAGTGTCAAAAGTGTCAGTTTCCCTTTCGGCATCTCCGCCGCATTTGGGACAAGTCGTCTGATACCAGTCTCTCATTTTTTTGATCGGAGACCCGACTCCCTCAAACGCTACATCGGTAGGCAATACAACTGGAAGATCTTGGTCCGGCACAGGCACAGCACCACATGTATCGCAATTGATAATAGGAATAGGACAACCCCAGTATCGTTGTCTGGAAACACCCCAATCCCGCAATCGATAATTGACCTGTTTTCCTCCCAACCCGCGACTAGCCAATGCCTCTGATACGGCAGCGAATCCTGCATCAAAATTCAAACCGTCAAACTCTCCCGAATTGATTAGCTCGCCACGTGCCGTAAAGGCTTCTGTCTCCAAATTACAAACTTCATCGCTATCCGGATACGGTTTAACAACCTGTTTTATTGGCAGCTGGTACTTTTTCGCAAACTCCCAGTCGCGCTGATCATGGCCGGGTACGGACATAACTGCCCCAGACCCATATTCCATCAGGACAAAATTGGCCACCCAAACCGGCACTGGTTCTCCTGTCAGCGGATGCTGAACATACAACCCGGTAGGCATCCCCTGCTTTTCAAGCTTCGCCATATCTGCTTCAGCAACCTTGATACGGTTACATTCATTAAGGAAAGCCTGCAACTCCGGGTTATTAAAAGCTGCCTGTTTAGCGAGCGGGTGCTGCGCTGCGATTGCGAGATAGGTCGCACCAATCAATGTGTCCGGGCGCGTGGTGTAAACGTCGAGAGTCTCTGCCGAATCCGGAATGGGAAACCGGATTTCGACACCTTGCGAGCGACCAATCCAATTGCGTTGCATTGTTTTGATCTTCTCAGGCCATCCCTTTAAATCATCTAAGCATTCCAGCAGTTCATCCGCATAGTCAGTGATTTTAACGAACCACTGAGCTAATTCGCGACGTTCCACGAGAGCATCCGATCGCCAACCGCGACCATCAATGACCTGTTCATTTGCTAGCACTGTCTGATCAACCGGGTCCCAATTGACCCAGGCCGCTTTCTTATAAACCAACCCTTTNCGAAACATTCGAGTAAAGAACCATTGTTCCCAGCGATAATACTGGGCATCACAAGTCGCAAATTCCCTGCTCCAATCAAACGAAAAGCCAAGCGCACGCATCTGACTCTTCATGTACGCGATATTGTCATAGGTCCATTCTGCAGGTGGGATATTTCTTTTGATAGCCGCATTTTCGGCCGGCAAACCAAAAGCATCCCACCCAATTGGTTGCAGGACGTTCTTTCCTTTCAATCGCTGAAAACGAGCAATAACATCGCTTAGTGTGTAGTTCCTTACGTGTCCCATGTGTAGCTGGCCACTGGGATAAGGAAACATCGAGAGGCAATAGAATTTAGGTTGATCGGCATTCTCGGAGACCGCAAAGGTACTCTCTTTTTCCCAATATGCCTGAACCCTCGCCTCGACGACGCTATGAATGTAGGTATCTTCGCTCACAACTGCGACCCAACGAAAAAGAGCGAAATTCTACCAGTCAGTCTTAAGCATCGCCATGGATGACAAGCCAATTCAATGGCAAGAATCGACCAAATAAAGCGAGCAATAAACTGAGGAAAAGGACCGGAAGACTGCCGAATCGGCTAAACAGAGTAAGTCCAGTCCGAATCTCAACATCACCACGCAACACACCTGGCTCAAACTGCCGCAATGTAGCCTGCAGATTTCCTTGATGATCTATCAAGGCAGTGATGCCATTGTTCGTCGCCCGAACCATCGCACGACCGTTTTCCAATGCTCGCATCCGTGCCATCTGAAGATGCTGCCAGGGGCCTATGGAGGAACCAAACCACGTATCATTTGAGACAGTGACCAACAAATCTATTTCTCGAACGTCCTCTCGAACTATTTCTGGATAAACTACCTCATAACAGATCGACACCGAGAGTTTCAGATCGTCCGCAAGTATTGGCTCCTGTTGTCGCGGGCCAGGCACATTACGTGACATAGGCAGATCAAAAAACTGAATCAGTCCACGTAAAACAGACTCTAAAGGCATATATTCGCCGAATGGCACCAGCCGGCGCTTAATATATTGTCCCGAGCCATCACCCAGGGCTATAACCGTATTTTGGAAACCACCAACTTCATCTCGATCAGGAATACCGGCAAGCAGTGATGAACCCATTGATCCAATTTTTTGATCGATATCAGTTAAAACTTTACTGGCCGCTCCCCGAAAAATAGTTATGGCCGCTTCTGGCCATACAATCAGATCCCTACCCCATTCAGACCGCGAAGCATCCAAATACGCGCTCAAAATAGCTGATCGATTTTCAGGATTCCATTTAGTGTGCTGATCTATGTTACCTTGGACAAGCGAAACAGAAATTCGCTTTTTGCTATGTGTGGAATCAGTCATGCCACAGATGAAGCCTGTTATGGCTATCACGAGAGGAACTAAGAAGAAGACTATTCGTCGGGTCATACAACCAAGGACAAGAAAAACGCTAATGGCGCAAATCAAGAGGCTCACTCCAAAGACACCTGCAACAGGTGCAAAACCAGCTAAGGGAGTTTCAAGGCCAGAGTAACCGAGAAACAACCACGGAAAGCCTGTCAAAAACCAACTGCGAAACCACTCCTGCAGAACCCAAAGACCAATAAATCCTAGGCCTCCTGCTACTAGATTGGACCGAAACCATGTTCCATAGATCCAGGCCTGCGGCAGACAGACCATCGAATAGCTAGACACAAATAGGGCTACAAGAAAGGCAGCTAGAATTTGGGATGCCCCGCCATAAGTGTTGATCGACACATATATCCAGGAGACACCTGTAGTAAACATACCCAAATTAAAGAGGTAAAAACGCCANATGAGGCGAAGTCTGCTAGCACCCNAAGTAGCCCAGAAAAGTGCAGCTGGCGCCAGAAGTGCAATTACCCAGTAATCAAACGGCGCTAAACCAAGGGGTAACAAACCACCAAAAATCAGAGCAAGTAAATCTCGATAGCGATCTGCATGCCTGACCAGGAGTTGATCACTCAACTATCTGCATTTCCATCAGATGAACCCGACGACCATCGGCATTGAGTACCTTGAAGTGAAACTGGTCAATGTTTACCTGTTCATCACGCTGAGGCAAATGACCGAAGGCATTCGTTACAAGCCCGCCAATCGTATCAAATTCCTCATCACTCAGCTTAGCGCCGAAATATTCGTTGAAATCGTCTATAGGCGTTAGAGCCTTGATGGTGTACTCACCGCTCTCCAGCTGATGAATAAAACCTTCCTCTTCAAAATCGAATTCGTCTTCTATATCGCCAACAATCTGTTCCAACACATCTTCAATAGTCACAATACCGCAGACACCACCATACTCATCGTAAACCACCGCCAAGTGGTTACGAGTTGCGCGGAATTCTTGTAAGAGAACGTCNAGACGCTTGCTTTCTGGAACCGCTGTGCAAGGCCGAAGCCTGTCACGCAAGTTAAATTTCTGCGTTCGATCTTTAATCGCTAGCGCAAGCAGGTCTTTAGCGAGAAGAATGCCGACGATCTCATCCTGGCCTTCTCCGAGAACAGGAAACCTCGAATGGCCACTGCCAATAACAGTAGGCAAAAATTCCTCAGGATTTTCATCGAGTCTNACAAAGACCACCTGGGATCTCGGAACCATGACTTCCCTTACCTGCATCTCAGAGACAGTCAGAGCTCCTTCGATAATACCCAGGGCTTCGCCATCTAGCAGTTCTCTTTGTTCAGCGGACCGGAGCAAGTGAAGCAGTTCAGAGCGCGATGTAGGCTCTCCCGCCAACGTCATAGAAAGCTTTTCCAACCAACTTTTCTCGTGATCAGAATCACTCATTGAACCNCCTNCCTTGAGCCATCCAGNATCTCATAAGGATTATCTATCCCGAAGGATATCAGCAGTGTCTTCTCTAAAGACTCCATAGCCTCCCTTTGTCTCGCGTCAACATGATCATAACCTAGCAAATGCAGCAACCCATGGATCAACATGTGTGCATATCTTTCGGCAAAGGACTTCTCAAATTCTTGGGCTTCCTTCAGGATCACGTCTGCACAGACTACGATATCACCTAGAAAACAACATTCTTCTGTCCTCACACCAGAGGGAAAGCTCAACACATTNGTGGGACTGTGATGGTTCCTNTAATCGCTATTCAAAGCTGTCATTTCATGTTCTGACACAATACGTAAAGACAGTTCCATCCGCTCTTTTACAAGTTTATTGAGTGCAGACTCAAGCCAGGCAGCGNCTTGCCCATCGTTAGGCTCACCATCAAACGGNTCTACTGAACGCGAAATTTCTATAATATGCTCAGTCATCTTTGTCCTGCCTTGCATATGCTTCAACTATTCGCTGCACCANAGGATGACGAACAACATCCTTCGGTCCAAAGTGAGTAAAGGAGATACCCTTCACATCGCCAAGAACCTTGATGACATGCTTCAAGCCAGAGAGTGTTCTCGGAGGTAAATCAATCTGGGTAACATCACCTGTCACCACAACAGTCGAGCCAAAGCCTATTCGTGTCAGAAACATTTTCATCTGTTCCGCGGTCGTATTCTGACTTTCGTCCAAAATAATAAACGCATCATTCAGAGTACGTCCACGCATGTAGGCTAGCGGTGCAACTTCAATGACATTNCTTTCTATAAGCTTCTCAACCCTTTCAAACCCAAGCAGTTCATATAGAGCATCATAAAGCGGGCGCAAATAAGGGTCGATCTTTTGAGTCAGATCACCTGGCAGAAATCCTAACTTCTCACCCGCTTCAACTGCGGGCCTAACCAGAAGAATACGCCGGATCCGTTCCTGCTCCAGCGCTTCAACCGCGCAGGCAACCGCAAGGTAAGTCTTACCTGTACCCGCTGGCCCNACTCCAAAATTTACNTCATGGCCGCGAATAGCATCAACGTAACTTTTTTGGTTTACGCCCCTCGGCTTNATACTTTTCTTTCGCGTTACGATAAGACAGTCGTCGTTATCATCACCAGTCATCAATTGCTCAACACCCGACTCTTGGAGGAAAAGGTGTACCANCTCAGAAGTCAGATCTGTTCCACCATTGACCTCACGGTAAAGATGATTGAGTAGTTCACCGGCCGCGTGCACGACTTTATGCTCACCNAACAGCTGAAAATCGTTTCCCCTGTTTTTTATGATGATCCCTAGACGACGCTCAATCTGCTTCAGATGAGCATCGAACGGGCCGCAGAGAGAGGCAAGTAAAAGACTATCGTTAGGTTCCAGGATGATCTGGTACGGGTCGGGATTTGGCAAATTCATATTGCGGTAACGCTGAGGGATCTAGGATATACCNTAAAAACGTGGCTAAGCAACAAGCGCGCCCCGCAAAGAGTTAGGCAATGCTTCACCGATTTCGACCTGAACGAACTCACCTNGNAGACNTTGATCAGAAGAGCTGAAGTTCACTACCCNATTATTTTCGGTCCTCCCTTGCAGCTGTCCAGGATCTTTTTTTGATAATCCCGTGACTAATATCTCCTGAACAGTGCCAACCATATCTTCACTTATTTTTTTAGCCTGGCTTGAAAGACATGACTGAAGAACCGCTAAACGTTCCTTCTTGACTGACATAGGTGTCTCATCAGGAAGGTCGGCTGCAGGAGTGCCTGGTCGAGCGCTGTAGATAAAACTGAAGGAATGATCAAAACCAACATCCTCAATCAACTGCATGGTCGCCGCGAAATCCTCATCCGTTTCACCTGGAAAACCAACGATAAAGTCACTCGAGAGGCTGATATCCGGGCGGAGAGCACGCAACCTACGAATTCGAGATTTATATTCTAGCGCNGTGTAACCACGTTTCATTTTTGCCAGAATCCGGTCCGAACCACTTTGCACCGGTAAATGAAGATGATTGACCAACTCTTTGACTTCTCCATACACATCAATCAANGAATCGCTGAACTCCAANGGATGGCTAGTGGTATAGCGAATCCGGTCAATGCCGTCGAGCTCAGCGGCCAACCGGATTAGGTAAGCTAGATCAGCTACTTTACTGTCTTCGCCAAGAGATCCACGATACGCGTTAACGTTCTGACCAAGCAGATTCACCTCGCGGACACCCTTAGCAGCTAGCTGGTAGATTTCTCTCAGAACCGGTCTTAAGGGCCGACTTACTTCTTCGCCCCNTGTGTAGGGCACTACACAAAAGGAACAGTATTTACTACAACCTTCCATAATTGAAACAAAAGCACTGGGACCATCAACAGACGGTTCTGGAAGATGATCAAATTTTTCGATCTCTGGAAAACTAACATCAATATAAGGGCCTCNAGNTTTAGAGCTCTCTTGGTTGAATGNGTGATTCTGGTCTCGTTTACTTCCAAATCGTTNACCAACTTCCGCACCATCAATCATTTCCGGTAAACGATGAAGCGTCTGNGGCCCGAAAATAATATCGACGTAGGGTGCACGAGCAGCGATCGCCCTACCATCCTGGCTAGCTACACATCCGCCCACGCCGATCTTTAATTCTGGACGTTGCTCCTTTAATTGGCGCCAACGGCCCAATTGGTGAAAGACTTTCTCCTGAGCTTTCTCTCTCACTGAGCAAGTATTCAATAGCAATAAATCCGCTTCATTCTCATACGTGGTCAGTTCATATCCATGAGACTTACGCAGAATGTCGATCATCTTAGATGAATCATACTCATTCATCTGGCAACCATGAGTTTTGATGTAGACTTTACCCACAAAATCCAACCACGAGAAAAGGTCGCGTATTATAGCCTTGAAAAATAGGAACAAAAGCCCAATTTNANGATAAACAAACTTGACAACTCNGCGCTGTATCCCAACACTGCGCAATCTAACTGAGCAGCGAACTATGNCATCTAATCCAATTTANAAAGTCGTCTTCTTCAATCAGGGCCAGATCTACGAAGTCTATGCTCGACAGATCTTCCAGTCCGATCTTTATGGCTTCATCGAAATCGAGGAACTGGTTTTCGGAGAACGTTCAGGAATGTTGGTCGACCCTAGCGAAGAAAAACTCAAGGCTGAGTTTGAAGGAGTCTCAAGGAGCTATATCCCAATGCACGCAATAGTNCGCATCGACGAAGTCGCGAAGGAAGGCGTCGGCTCTATCACCGAAGCAACGGGCGGTAATAACGTGTCTTTGTTTCCCGCTCCAGCTTTCAATCCGAAAGGCTCAAGCGACTAAAGCATCGCACTGGATCCGCTGGAGCCTCAGCGATCAGCGTTACCAGATCAGCTGATCGATCTGGAAAACGGAACTCAGGTATTATCTCCTGCAGTGGTTGCAGGACAAAACGCCTCATGTGAGCCCGCGGATGAGGCAGCTTGAGCAGCGGTGTATTTAATAGCTGACCGTCAANATCAATGATATCNAGGTCGATGGTTCGAGATTCATGGCCTTCGGCCTCTTCCGATCGCTCTCGACCCATATCCAACTCAATTCTCTGCAGTTCAATCAGCAGTTCGCGGCTTTTCAGTCGAGTATCAATAACCACGACCGCATTACTGAACTCGGGTACTGCATCAACAAAACCCACAGGAGCCGATCGCCAAATAGAAGAAGTTTGCGGGGCTTGAACTGATAGTGATGCTAGTCGTNGCGTAGCCNCACGCAGATTCTCATCTGGCTCACCAAGATTTGAACCTAATGCAATGACAGCTTGCATGGTATTTAACCTACTTATCGTGGTAACTTAAAAAACGATTCTGCAATTTTACGAGTATGAGGTAGTAATGAAAGCTGCTGTATTGCGCGAACACAACAAGCCCCTGGAAATCGAAGACGTCGACGTATCCAAGCCAGGCCCTCGAGAAGTTCTCGTACGCCCCATAGCGGCGGGGGTCTGCCACAGCGATCTTCACTTTATGGACGGCTCTTACCCATATATGTTGCCTACTATTCTCGGGCACGAAAGCGCGGGTATAGTGGAGNCAGTCGGTTCTGATGTAACNTATGTGAAGAAGGGCGATCACGTCATCACCTGTCTGTCAGCTTTTTGCGGCCACTGCCCTAAGTGCCTGACCGGTCATCTTTCAATCTGCGATGAAAAAAATGAGGCGCCTATCGTCAGGGCACCAGAGCAAGAACCACGATTGCACCAAAAAGGTGAAGCAATTCATCAATTTTTNAACCTTTCCTCCTTTGCCGAGCTCATGCTCATTCACGAGCATGCACTAGTAAAAATTCGAGATGACATGCCAATGGATAGAGCTGCCCTGATTGGCTGTTCAACCACTACTGGGGTCGGCGCGGTTTTCCACACCGCAGGCGTTGAGCCTGGCTCAAAGGTAGCCGTACTTGGTTGCGGCGGAGTNGGTTTGGCCGCAATTAATGGCGCTGCGATTGCTGGTGCGGGAATGATCATAGCGGTAGATATGCTTGACGAAAAACTCGAAATGGCAAAAGCTGTCGGGGCGACTCACACCGTCAATGCTAGCTCCGGAAANGCGGTTGGTGAGGTGATCGAATTAACACAGGGTGGTTGTGATTATACCTTCGAGGCCATTGGCCTGAAGAGCACCGCAGAGCAGGCTTTCCAAATGCTCCAAAACGGAGGAACGGCAACGGTAATAGGAATGATCCCCGTCGGCACGATGATTGAATTGCACGGTGTTGATTTTCTTATGGAGAAAAAAATCCAGGGATCCAACATGGGATCCAACCGCTTTCGTGTCGATATGCCGCGTTTCGTCGACTTCTATCTGAACGGTAAGTTACATCTCGATCAAATGATCTCCAAACACATACAACTAGGTGACATCAATGAAGCTCTTGACGCCCTGAAAACAGGTCAAGAAGCACGTCACGTAATAATGTTCGACCAGTGAATGCTATGGCCAAGGTTGAGATAANTGCAGAGGTNACTGGTAATGTTTGGAAGATCGAAGTCGACGTAGGCGACCATCTCGAGCTTGAAGAAACCATAATGGTTCTTGAATCGATGAAAATGGAAATACCTGTCGAGTCGCCCTGCAGCGGCACTCTAATAAAGCTTTTGGTTAAAGAAGAGGACAACGTCGAGGAGGATCAAGTNATTGCAGTCCTTGAAACACCATGATCCTCTAATTTCCCTTGAACAGCGGGTCACGTTTTTCTCGAAAAGCCGCCATGCCCTCCCGTAGATCCTCGGTGGTTCCTGTTAGCAAATTCTGATCCGTGTCCATGTGCATGATAGATGCATCAAGTGCCGAACTGACCGCATTAATACTCTGCTTTATCATCTGTACCGCGATTGGTGGTTGATCCGCATACAAATCAGCCATACGCTTGACCGCGTCGTCTAGCACATCGCGAGCNACCACTTCATCANAAAAACCCCAGTTATACAGTTTAGCGGCATCTTCGTTGGCACCCAGCATGATCATNCGTTTCGCTCGTGCAGGGCCTATTAAATGAACGCAAAGCGGCAGCGCCTGCCACATCAAATTCATACCCAGATTAACTTCAGGGTAACCACAGAAACTATCATCCGAGCCAATACGAAAGTCGCAGGCAGTAGCTATACAGGCAGCACCTCCCAGCGCTGCTCCCTGGATTCCCGCGATAGTGACCTGATTGATTTCCAGAATGGCTCTAATCATTCTTGCTCCGAGCGTCGCTTCACGCCGGCGCATAACCATAGTTACAGGAGTGGGGGCTCCGTCAGGTTTCAAATCCGCCCCAGCGCTGAAATGTTTCCCATGCCCTCTGAACACGACAACCCGAGTAACTTCGTCNACCAANAAACTTCTGGCAACTTGTTCTATTTCTGTCATCAATTCAACGCTCAGCGCGTTAAACTTNTCGGGCCTATTCAGCCATACAGTTGTAGTTGCGCCACTGCGGTCCAGCTCAAGCAATTTGTATTCAGTCGTCACTGGCCGACTCACTTTTGAGCATATCCTGCACTGTCTTATTTAACTGATCGAAAGTGAATTTACTTACTCTATACTGCCACTGCTGATCCATCTGGACCCAATATTCTTGATCTAACGCTTNCGATAGGATCGTATGAGAGTCACCTGAAGATGTCGTCACTNTGGNCCGNCTAGGTTCCGTAAACAGATCTTCTTGGTAAGGTTCGACGTCTTCGAAACGTAGGTTGACAAATGTTCGGGCCAAACTATCAGCAATAGTGTCGTACCTNAGTTCGGCACCCTGAGGAAGCTTTTCAATCATCATATCACCGGTGTCGACATCACGAAACGCTTCTAGGAGAGAGCCATTCGTCGCTATGCTCACGCGCTGAACATCCAACGAATCTAACGAGAAAAAAACAGGATTCACGTAGTCAATAGGATCTTCACCAAAATCAAGCGCCTCCGACACCTGANAGACTTGATCTTCGTCAGGCNTTCTAACGAAGGTGCCACCATTGCGTGCACTGCTTCCGATCATAATCTCATATCGTTGATCGGCAACAATTCGAACGATGCGGCCAGCATCGTCNCCCTGTTTACCAAGACCGAGTAATTCATGGTTTTCAGCTNTGGCTGTCTTTCTCTCTGCGATCTCCGAATCCGCCAAATCACGGAGTAATTTTGAGATCACGGAAAAATCAGCTGCGAAATCCGACTTCTCCGATATTTGCCATTGATTGCCGCGATGCTCAATCGAAACNCGCACTGAACCGTCGTTACCGAAAATCTGGATTCCGGATACAGCTTCCAGATTTGTCCTTAGTCCAGGAAGAAGGAGCTCTTTTGAATCATCACTTGATGATAGGTCTTGCTNAAGCTGCGNACCGATCAACAATATCATGACTAAGATAGATCCGAATCCGATGATTTTGTAGTTCATAATTTATGCTTCGTCTAATTTATCTATGCCTTTCTTCATTTTTCTGAAGTTTGGTCTGCTGATTTATCTAATAGCCTGGGATAGCCTCCAACCTGAAGTCACCTGATAAGCCAAATCTTCTTAATCGACTTGATTTAATCTAAGGACCCGCACACCTACCAAAAGACNGGTCAATAACAAAGGCAGTAGTAAAATGTTGAGAAACTTTAGACTGCTACCCAGATCCTCAATATTCTTATCCAACTGGTGCCTGACGTCACGTAACTCTTTACGAATTCTTAGCTTCTCCTCCTGAAAGCGACCAAGCGCAGCTTCTTGCTCAGGTGTAAGCGTCAAAAGTCCATCAGATACTCGCGCAGATTCTAGTTCTTCCAGCTGCCGTTCAGTCTCAGATAACCTTACCTGAAGGTCCTCAGCACTCTGNAGATATTGTGATTCAGCGTCACGACGCAGTTTTTCCACGACAACAAAGGGTCGAGAAAACTGGCCTCGAGAACGAACATCGATAAGTGCGCTGCTACCCGAGAGATTATCGACCAAATTCTCGACAAAACTGCCATTGTCTGCAAATGCTGAGGCAATTTGCTGACCAAAAAANTTCTGCACCTGGACCCACAACCGATCAGTCAGAAGATCCGTGTCTGCTACCAGTATGACCTCCAGGTCCTCCGTGCCTGATAAAATAACCTGCTCATCACCTGACACTCCATCCGGGTACGCCGTATCAGCACGGCCAGATAGTCGAACAGCTGCCACGTNGTTTTGCCCCGAGGGGCTAAAGCCTTGCTGCAATTCCGCAGGATCCGATAAAAACTGAAACTGCATCGCAGGCAAAGATCCCGAGTAGTCACTAGACAAGATCAAGGGCGTTGCTGTTATGCCATCAATNTCATCGACATCGAATATGCCTGAAGTTGCCAGATTAATGGTTTCTAGGGGCGCTGTGACGACATCAGAGCTAGACAATTGTCCAGTNCCAAAACCAAGGATGCCAAGGTGCCGGACAGGAGTCCCATTCGCTCCTCCAACCAATAAAGCAGCTTCTGCATCTCCAAGCACCTCGTTATCGCGAAGCATGACTCCCCAGCCTGATGTAAGTTTATTGAGGTCTGAGGCGTTTGGTGTAGGCATAGCTCCTTGTTGAGGCNGGGCAGTCTCTGCCATCGGATCAACAAAGGCAATAAGCTTGCCACCGCGCATGACATGCTGATCTACGAGAAACATTTGCTCATCACTAAAGTTTTGAGGATGAATCAATACCAGGAGATCAGCTGCTAAAATCGACTCCTCGTCCAAGGATTCAACAACNTCCACATCAAACAGACCCTCTAGCTGGCTGATAACCACCCAGGCCGGCGTCGGCTGATAAGTTCGTGGATCAACGCCTTGCCCGACTGGTAACCCTGCATAGATCAACACTTTAGGCCGAACATTATTGGCCAGCGCATAGATGAGCTTGCTCAACTCGTATTCCAGAAACTCCTCTTTATCCGGTTGGAAAAAGCTGATGACTTCCAACCCATCAACGGCATTGGTGCCCGCTAATCCAAAGTAAAGTTCATCGCCAGATTGGTTGACTGGTACACTTTGTAATCCAAACGCAGCGGCTTGATCTTCTTGTTCGGAAAAAGGTTCTGGATCGATAATTTGTAAATTAATCCTATCACCTGCTGTCAACTGGTATTCCCGCAACATCTCTTCAACACGCTGAGCATAGGCTCGGAGAGAAGTCAGATCCTCACTGACTTTTTCGGAGAAAAAGAAATAGAGGTTTATCGGTTCTTCGATTTCCGAAAGTATTTCTTCAGTGCCATCCGAAAGGGTGTATAGCTGATTCTCTGTCAGATCTACTCGGACTCCAGACAGAACAAGGTGATTGAGCAGCGTAAATAGGAGAAAACCCACCACAAGTATAACAATCGACAAAGTCGCATTGACCTTCATTTTCAATCCCCCTTCTTAATATCTAACACGATACTGGTTGCAAGCAGCCAAACCGCGATGACAGAGACAAAATAAAGGAGGTCTTGTAAACTAAGCACGCCACGAGAGATCGCATTGAAGTGCGTCAGGAAAGACAGGCTCGCTATCGTATCCAAAATGAACATCGGCACCCAGCCTTTGAAAACATCCAAGACTAAAGGGAAACCCGCCATGACAAACAACAGAGATACAAACCCACATAGAACAAAAGCGATTACCTGACTCTTGGTAAGTGCAGACATACACGAACCGATGGCCAAAAAACCACCTGCCATAAACCAGCTACCAACATAGCTTGCCAAGATTACCCCATTATCAGGATCACCAAGATAGTTAACAGTTATCCAGACTGGGAAAGTCAATAGCAATGCAAGGCCCGAAAACAACCAGGCGGCTAGGAATTTACCTATTACAATGTCGAATCGACTGACAGGCAAAGTCATAAGAAGCTCGAGAGTTCCTGTTTTCCTCTCCTCCGACCAGAGCCGCATTGCAATCGCTGGGATCAAGAAGAGATAAAGCCAAGGGTGAAAGCTAAAAAAGGGAGTCAGATCCGCCTGCTGCCTCTCGTAGAAATTTCCGAGATAAAAAGTAAAGACACTAGCCAAAACCAAGAAAATTACAATAAATACATAAGCTATTGGAGTCGCGAAATAGCTTCTTAACTCCCGCCTGAGGATAATGCCAAGCTTCATCGATCCGCCCCATCTGTGAGTTGTCTGAAAACATCATCCAATCTACCCTTTTCAAGATAAATCGAATTCACCGACCAGTTCCGATCGCGAGCTAACCTATAAACTCTTTCATAAAGATCATCTTGCCTATCTATAGGAACAACACTCACCAAATTTTCACTCTCCGATAAACGTTTCACACCTGCTAGGTCAGTTAATTCCTCAACTATTTCCTGACGCTGGCCCGTATCACTCAGTGATAAGACGACAACCCCATGATATTCACTGCGCTGTAATAACTCATCAGGCGTCGTGTCGGCGACTATGCGGCCAGAAGAAAGAACGATGACCCGATTACATACAGCGGTCACTTCCTCAAGAATATGAGTGGAAACAATAACGATCTTATCTCTGGACAAACCCTTAATCATTTCTCGAACTTGATGCTTTTGATTTGGATCAAGCCCATCAGTCGGCTCATCCAAAATCAGCACTTCTGGATCGTGCATAATAGCCTGTGCTAATCCCACACGACGCTTATAGCCTTTTGAAAGTGTTTCAATCTTTTGATGCAAAACACTCGACAACGACATTTTTTTCACAGCATTGTTAACACATTTCTGAAGATCTCCGCCCTGTTTTCCTCGAATTTCACCGACGAATAATAGAAATTCCAGCGGCGTCATTTCTTCCCAAGCTGGCGCACCTTCGGGCAGGTATCCAATATACTGCTGAGCCGCCATGGGATCCGCCCACATATCGTGCCCCCAAACAGAAACACTCCCCGAAGAAGGTCGTAAATATCCTGTGAGCATCTTCATAGTCGTGGACTTACCAGCTCCATTCGGTCCCAGAAACCCAAGAATTTCACCAGCAACAAGTTTCAAAGATAAGCCGTCGACCGCGGCAAAATCACCATAATTTTTGGTAAGTTGTTTGAGTTCGATCATAATCTAAAAGTATGTTAGCTAACTAAAAAAAGCGCCTATGGTAACTAGTTAAGCTTGAGCAAGTCGATAGTGAATGCAGACTCTTTATCGCATCTAAATACAAACTTCCCTCGGCACCCTTCGCATTCCTGATTGCCATTTTAGTCCCTTTTTTNAANTATTAGTTCAAANATCTTAGTAAATATGATTTGGCCTCGATTCAANTTCGGTATTCTGTTCACCTGCTAGCTACAGTATTATTCTCNACTGTGAAACAACAAGAACGAATCAAAAAGGCTGAGGCCTTGAGCTTTCTCCTCACCTATATCGTTGTCCATCAAGGTCACACCCTATCGTTAAATTCCCTCTCACTATTTAAATTAACCCGTATAGCAGAACAAGCCACTGATGAGATCAATGCTTCCGAGGATGCNGTGCCTCATGAAATCATCGAATCTGTGGCCAATATTTATTTGAAGCAGAAATGAACGAATTACCTTTACTACCCTTCAAGCCAGAGGCCATCATCTTTGACCTGGACGGAACGCTTCTCGATACCGAGACTCTTTATAGCGACGCTTACCAAGCCGTCATAGAACCTTACGGCCATCATTTCTCCCTGGAATTCAAACGCCGCATCATGGGTGGCAATTCTAAGCAAAGTGCAGAGCTAACTGTGGACGAGTACGATTTGCCTATGACGCCGGAAGAATTTCTGGCGCATAAGCAAAAACGNCTTGAACAGCTATTTCCAACAGCTGCAGAAATCACAGGCGCCGGTCCATATCTCGAGCACATTAGCAGTCAAGGCATCACCCTAGGACTAGCNACCAGTTCAGATTCTAGACATTTTGAAATGAAAACGGCTCAACGCAAGTGGCGTTCTTTGTTCNAGCAGGTTGTCTGCGGNGATGATCCTGAACTCATGAAGGGCAAACCTGCGCCTGATATTTTTTTGCTTTGTGCGGCCCGCCTGGGAATCAGAACTAAAAGCATAATCGCCTTCGAGGATTCAAGAAACGGGATTCTCGCCGCTAAAGCAGCCGGCATGACGGTTGTTGCTATCAACAGTCCGTATNTCAGTAACAGTGATTTACAAAGCGCAGATATCATCATAGAAAATTTCGTTAAGCTAATGTAAGGCTCATACGCAATCATCAAGACGCATGCGGATCCAAAATTCTAGGAGTTGCTCCATTGCATGGTACCTCAACATGCGCGGGTCTTAAGCGGAATCTCTAATATTTCAACAATGATGATCCTCTTAATAATGCTTAGTCGTATCGTTTTGTTTGATCTGATGGCCAAAAACACTCTCCGTTACATAACCGTAAAAACATATCATTCGAATCTGACACGACCTTTTGCGCAGTGATCATTGGAGTATCTGGACCTTCCTGATAGCTTGCGAATATGTCCTATAATATTTCAAGCGTTTCACCATAATGAAAAAGTAAAAGGGGAAATATGAGGACTAACCAGATTTCCAGGGGACGAGTTCTAATCACAGGTGCCTCTTCCGGCATCGGTGCTGCACTGGCCCGAAAGTTTGCAGGAGAGGGNTTCGACCTAATTCTTAATGCTCGAAGNAAGGAACCTATGGAAGAACTTAAGGTTTCATATACAGGAGTAGATATCCAGATTATCACTCAAGATCTATCCTCNCAGGACGGGACCAAAAATCTATGCCGACTCATCGATGATGCTAGCCTTCAGGTTGATATTCTCGTAAATAATGCCGCAACANCCCTATCAGAGTCGTTTATGGATAGTTCCATAGAGAAGATTGAGCGACTTACGACACTTAATATGACCACAGCCACCCGACTGATACATCACTTCCTACCCGGCATGACACAACGTCGATCAGGTCGAATACTAAATGTTGCATCCATGGCCTCTTTTCACCCTGTGCCATCNATGGCCCTATATGCTGCAACCAAGGCTTATCTTCTTTCCCTAACTGAATCTCTGGCAGAAAANCTCAAGGGCACAGGCGTCAGCATTACAGCACTTTGCCCCGGAATGACTGCGACCGACGCTTTAAACAAGAAATTAGCAAACTCAATACCACAATTTATAATAGCTCAACCCGATCAAGTCGCCGAAGAGGGTTTTGATGCACTGATGCGACACGAGGTGATCAGAGTTCCTGGAGAGGCAAACAAAATCGCTGCAGCTTGGGGAAAGCACCAACCCCGGTGGTTAATGCGATCGCTCGGGGGTCTCGCGGCTAAATTNACTCAATAAAATTCCAAAACGTGCCCTTTTACCATCCNCCACAATATTATCGGCCCTAGGATGAGGATACTNACGCAGCTCTATGCTCGAGAGGCATAATCCTCAATAGCCATAAAAAACCGTTTACAGATCTGCTTAAACAACCAGCGAGATAATTTATAGCAACTGAATTGCACGCCNTAATAGCAGCTTTCTTCAACCCTGCCGGCCTGTTAAAAGAAAGCAATTACTGAACCTTTTCTCTTANGCAGATCCAAAATATGCCCCTCACTGAATCTTATGTCTCGCATGGTTGCAATGCATCCTTGAAACCAGGCAGCTCACTGATTGCTTCTGCCAATGCATAGTCCTTNTTCGTTAACCGGTTCCCAGCATCATGGGTTGTTAGTTTTATGCTGACTCTGTTGTATACGTTGCACCAATTCGGATGATGTTGGTGTAACTCTGCTAGTTCAGCCACACGCTTCATAAATGCAAAAGCATCGACAAAATCATTGAACAGCAGCTCCGACCTTAGAGTTTCATCTTTCTCGTACCACAAAGTCTATCCTCCTGTATTCCTTTGCGAATGAATTTTATTCTTTTGGAAGATGCGGCNATCGGCATTTCCGAAAGTTTGCAGCTTTCCATAATTTGATTTGAATCTAGAATTTCTTGTCTATCAGCTTAACTCTCCGCATTTAAGTTTTCTGCGGAACCAACAACCTTTTTAATCCTTGGCAGATCCCAGCTCAAGAAATACTTGAATAGTGTGACACCGATCATATTGACTCGACGAAGCATATTAAACTTCAAGGGTGTTCTATATTTGTCAAGCTTCATAACATCGACTAACGTGCCATAATCCCTANCGTTGGGACNTTCCGCCTCCTACTTGTTTGAATTTTGAAGAGAGTGTTAATTATTTTGAGAATAACAATTACGTGATCGAAAATCTTAAATCCATGGGCGCTCTTCGCAACGGATTGCACGGCACCGCCCTNCTNTTTGCACTNCTGATGCCTTTCGCCGANAGTCTTGACTATAGCAACGAATGGAATCTNTTTTTTGGCGGNATTCTCCCTGCTCTTTCACCCTTGATTGTTATTGTTATTGGCCTCGACATTATGATGAGCGCTATATGGAAATCAGAGGCTGAACCCGACCAGGTAAAACACTTCCAACGGATCATTAGGACTCACTGGGCCGTAGGAGGTATTTTATTGGCAGCCTGGTTAAGTGTATTCCTGCCAGTTCTCCTTTAAGCTATCAATGCATTTCGAAAGTTCTAAGCNCAACCCTGAGCAGCGACTTTTATGATCGGCTCTGATAACGTAGCCCAAGACATAGNCCGATGGGNAACCAGACTAGCCACCATAGATAATCGATTTTGTTTAAAATGTTATCTCCATCAAATAAGCCAAATATCACACCATAACTCAGCAACATAATTGCAAGGTTCCTTTCTTGGGAATCTTCCGCTGATGCTAACCAAAGAATAGTGATAACTAGCAGGAGAAGCAGCAGCCCCAAGCCTACCAATCCGCCGAAGTAAAAAACCGAGACAAATACACTGTGGGGATGCTGAAATGTTAATACTGGAGTTACCCAGTGAGCTTTCGTACCACTGCCAACCCCCAGGAAAGGATTGACTGTCAGGGTACGNCTAACGAATTCAGACCAGATTTCAGGCCTGAAACTGAGGCCACGCGTGACAAGACCCTCCCAGCCTATGGAAAGCAGACCTATGAGGCCCACCGACCCGAAGACCAGAAAGAAACACAGGATCCTATTCCTATNACTGCCCAAGGCCATAGCGGTACCTGCTCCAACTGCGATCGCAAGCCAAACTGTCCTAGTCCCAGATAAAAAGATGCTCAGCCCCAACAAGAAAATAAAAAGCAGAAGAATAAACCGATAACTGTATGCGGGCTTTATGCTAAGAAGCCAAATGGCTAGCAGACCAGAAAAGCCATAAGATGCAGCTGAGATAACTGGATTTGACAAGCGTCCAAGACCATAAAGCCTTGGCTCGGGCAGTGGCTGATACTGTGGGAGGGCAAAATGTAGATAAAGCGAGTAGGCAGCGGATACTCCTGCGGCACATACTGTCAAATATGCGAGACCGGGCAGAAATTGTTCGTATCGCCGAGCAGAGATTCCAAAACCTAGCACAAAAAATAGAATCAGTGCTGCATATCCCTGGTGCTGAATCAATGTCGCAATACTGCCCTTTTCTGACCAGATCGCACTTAAGGCCATGTACTCAAGCAATGCGACAAGCGCAAGAACAACGCTTCTAGGAAGCGCCAGTATTTCCNCCCTAACACTTGGGAAGAAAAGTGCGACTAGCAGCGCAAGCGCTACAATATAGGTCGTAAAGGCATTTGCTCGGCCATTTTCAAGGAGAAAAAACAATACAACGGACAAACCCACGCCGATGGCGATCACATAAAGCAGTGCGGCCGAGAAACGTTCTGNCATTGCCTTATTCTAACCGCAGATNAANCTCATAATCAGATAAACTGCGTCCTATGAATGTGATTATCTTTGGTGCTANAGGTCANCTGGGNCAATGCCTAGCTGATATCGTANCNTCTNGTATTTGCGCTGAATTTCTNANTCGAGAAGACTGNGACCTGCTGCAGCCAAACTCTATCAAGANAANCCTNGACAAAAAAAANCCCGATTTCATTATCAACGCTGCCGCCTACACAGNCGTCGACCGTGCTGAATCCGAAGTCGAGGTGGCGCACAGAGTCAATGGGAAAGCTGTTGGTGCAATAGCAGAATGGGTCTCTTATAACCGAGCCAGGCTCATACACTTATCTACAGACTTTGTCTTTGACGGCAAGAGCCAACGGCCCTATCAAATCAACGATAAAATGAACCCCCTTGGCGCCTATGGCGCCAGCAAAGAAGCTGGTGAAAAGCAGGTCAAAGAACTGGCACCGCAAGCCACCATGGTGATCAGAACATCCTGGGTTTACTCTGAGTACGGAAGCAATTTCGTTAAGACAATGCTTCGATTAATGCGGGAACGTAAGAGCCTTTCAGTCGTAGATGATCAACAAGGATCTCCAACTTACGCCGGCAGCCTTGCCCACATCATCTGGACCATCATCAACATGGATTATTTTCAGCCTGGTATCTTCCACTGGACAGATAATGGGACAATTACCTGGTATCAGTTTGCATGCGCAATCCAAGCCGAAGCAACAAAACTCGGATTGCTCAATAGATCTATCCCGATCAAACCCATCAGCACCGATGAATACCCAACATTAGCCAAGCGCCCTGCCTACAGCGCCCTAGACACCAGCAAGCTGGAGCAACTCACAAGTCAAAAGGCTGGAAATTGGCAACTGAACCTAAATTATGTGCTAAATCGATTGAAAGATTGATATTGAGGTTCAGAGAAAGCGAAGTGACTGCTAAACTTCCCAATGGGCTCCCTTCAGCCAACCCCTGAAACAGGGGTGTGTTTAATTTGAATGTCATACCAATCATACTTTGCGGCGGGTCAGGCACTAGATTGTGGCCACTCTCCCGCGAGCTTTATCCAAAACAGCTACTACCCCTAGTAGATGATAGATCGCTGTTGCAGAACACCATCGCCAGATGTAACTCCCATCCTGATACGAGTGATTGCATACTGGTCTGCAACGAGGAACATCGTTTTTTAGTGGCAGAACAATTACGTGAACTGGACGTCCGCGCTGATATTCTACTAGAACCAGAAGGTCGCAATACCGCGCCGGCCATAGCGCTTGCTGCACACCTTGCTCGCGAGAAATCTAAAGACGCATTACTAGTCGTGCTACCTTCCGATCACGTTATTCAGGACACATCGAAATTTCATGCCGCACTCACGAAAGCGATTACTGTTGCCCTCGAAGGAGATTTGGTAACTTTCGGCGTCGTTCCAACCCATCCGGAAACGGGCTTTGGATATATAAAACTGGGCAAAGACACAGATGACGTTTATTTTGTCGATGACTTCATCGAAAAACCTGATGCAAATCGTGCAGCTGAA
>NZNP01000008.1 GCA_002694945.1 Gammaproteobacteria bacterium | reverse complement strand
TTGACCAGATAACCTTGCTCTTTTAAGGCTGCTAGCGAAAGCTCGTCCGTCATGATAAGCCACTCATCTGCTAAAGCGGCATTTCCAGCGTCGTCCTCCACTGTAGAGAGTTTCGCATGAATATGTGCATGCACTCGGTCGAGCTGAATATCGAACAGACGATCAATGTCTAAAGGCTCGTCCTCTAAGATGCTGGCTTCTCTAATTTTTGCTTGTACGCGTTTGGGTCTAGTGATTTCGGATCTTACTTCGTCAGGGCGAGTCGATTTTGCATTAATGTGTGAACTGATTTGATCGCTGATATTGTTTTCGATTGTGTCGCTGACTCGATTCTCAATAGAACTCTTGGCTCGAGCCCGAACATTGCTGCTAATACGTTCCTCAACTCGAGTGCTTANTCGCTCTTTAANGCGCTCACGGATGTCNTCGTCGATATCTATGTACTCGAATTCCCGNGCGTCTGCGTTCAGACTGCAGGCNAGCAGGAGTGAGCTCAGCAGATTCGCTGAACGTGCCACTTTCATCCTGCAACGAATTGAAAAACTAACGAACATTATTATTTTCGGACTTGGTTGTTGTTTAGCACTAGCCGGTTCTGTCTTGTGGCGATCCTGTTTATTTCAAGCCGNAATGAGGAAACATTTAATCTTGGAGCACTCGAAAAAAATCAATATCGCGTAAGATAGAAGATCTTACAGGAAATCTATGCAGTAATGGGAATAGATTTACTAANGAAACGTTGAACATGAGTAAACGGAGATTATTAGCNGACGACGANCTTCGTCGCCACCTGACTCGCGAAATAACCTCACTGAGGCGTTATGCGATGTCATTGGCCGGATCTATCAACGACGCNGANGACTTGGTTCAAGGGACGGTCGAACGTGTTTTAAAAAGCGGTTTNCCGGNTGAGGCTCCAAAAGCTTGGTTGGTGCGCGTTTGTAAGAACCTGTGGATAGACGAGTTGCGCAAGAGANAGATTAGAAATCACGATGTCTATANAGAAGAGGGAGAAGAAACCACNCAGGTNTTAGATTTCGTTGATAATCCCGTCGAATTGGCAGTGGAAGAAGGAGAACGTCATAAGGCGATCGCCGCTGCGCTTGATAGGTTGTCNGAAGATCATCGCATAATACTGTCTATGGTGGTGGTAGAAGGCTTAAGCTACGCCCAGGTCGCTGAATCGCTGGAATTACCAGTCGGAACAGTTATGAGTCGTGTGGCGCGTGCCCGGAGCAACCTGCGTAAGCAACTAGGAGGAGAAATTCCGTGATNTCGAAAGAAGATCTGACATTATTGTCAGCTTATGCAGATGANGAGTTGGATGGAAAGCGGCGTTCTGAGCTTCAGCAACGCTTGCTGCGTGAGCCTGAAATTCGTAAGGAGCTTGAGGCGATTCGTGCAATTGATGAACACTTACGTAACTATGCCGGTGCCATTGATTCTGCTCCGCTGCCTGAAACTATTCGGAGTCTTGTTAGAGTGTCGCCAGGTTCTTCAGCGTTGAAATTGTTAGCGGCTGCCGCATCGGTCTTCGTTCTGACAATTGGTGCTTATTTGCTAATACTGCAGCCATCGCGAAGTCATTATTCTCAATTGGCGATACTCGAGTCTGGGCAGCGATTAGAATTTGACACAGGCACTTATCTAGAANTTTTGGCTTCCTTCCGACGCCACGATGGTCACTATTGTCGAGAATTCGTTACGNAGGCCAGACANGAAGTGGCTTGTCTAACNGATGTTGGCTGGCAATCAGTGATCAGCTTGCGACGNCAGGAAATGCCTGATGGTACCTACCGGCCAGCTGGTGCTGATTTAGCGGCGATTGACTTCTATATTGTTGAAAATATGGATGGGAATGTGCTCTCAGCTTCTGAAGAAAATAGTCTTATCACCAATGGTTGGCAATAGTTGAGTACCCCTCATTGCCGGAGTGATAGCCATCTTTGGCGAAAAGAAACGGAGGAAATCAGAAGATTGAAGCGGTAAATTCGTAGTCATTCTGAGGCTTAATGGCTCCCTCTGCAAACGATAAACGATATTAAGAGATTTGCAGCCCTTCAACNGTTAAGGACGGCACATCTAGTGCAGTGAGCGGACAACGAACCGACTCTAGAAAAAAGCAGCTGCTTGTTCTCGATGCCATATTGAGTCGCCGTATAGTTGCTTGGAATGCAATTGGCGCTTGTGATAGATCTGAACGTCGTGTTCCCAAGTAAATCCAATTCCGCCGTGTAGCTGGGTTGCGCGGTTAGAACAAAATTCAGCGGTATCAGCCGCGCTTGACTTGGCGAGGTGGGCCGCTAGCTTAGCGCGCGATGGTTCATTGTCATATGCGCAAGCAGCGCTGTAGACCAGCGAGCGTGTTTCGTCTGTTGCGATCATCATGTNGACAATAGGATGTTTAACGGCCTGAAAAAAACCGATAGGTCGATCGAACTGTGTTCTTACNGTAGCGTATTCTGCGGTCGCCTGCAGCAGCCATTCGCAGCCACCCGCGATATCGGCAGCGATGAGGGTCAAGATGGCGGGCATGGCTGCAGAGAGNGCTTCCGCGCCATCTTCGGTAATACATTCGGCCGAAACTTGATCGAATGTAACGCGACCTTGGTCGCGTGTCAGGTCGACGATTTTGTCGAAATCTAAAGAGATACCCTTGGAAGCGATATCTACTGCATACAAACGTGTTTGGCCTNACTCATGAGCGGCTACGATCAGGAAATCGACTTTTTGCAGGTCCTGCACAAAGCTCGCCGTCCCTGATAGCTTGCCTGCCTCTGCGACAATGGTTGTTGAGTCAGGCAGATGAGAACCGTCGGCCGGCTGAATGGCTAGACCAGCGGCCTGGCCCTCCACAATTCTATTAAGCCANTTGTTAGCGCTGGGGTTGTCAGCGTTTCTGAGAACATAGGTGGATTGCAGCGTGGATGTCAGTGGCGTTGGCATTGCTGATCTGCCGATTTCCTCCGCTATCGTAACGGCAGTAACTAGACTCATGCCCACACCGCCTGCTGCTTCGGGTACAGCCAGCGCCGACCAGCCAAGCTCAACCATTTCTTGCCAGATGGCNGGATCAAAAAAACCGGCTCTTTCTTTGCCATGGTAGGGNTCCTCGGAACCGGCTGTGGCTTCTCGTAGTGCNGTCAGCGGTTGCTTATCTTCGCAGAAGCGCCGTGCCGCTTCCTGCAACATGATTTGTTCCTCACCAAAACCGAAGTCTTTAGGTTGTGCCATGTGACCTTTCCTTATTTAGTCTTAGGCATGCCGAGTACACGCTCGCCTAGTATATTGCGTTGTACTTCGCTGCTGCCGCCAGAAATTGTTCCGGTATAAGTGTTCATGTAACCAAGGGCCCAGCGGCCATTGCCCTCTGCATTGGCGTCCCCAATGTACAAGCTAGCAGCAGGCCCTAAAATTGTCATTGCAAGTTGATGTAGCTCTTGGCCGATTTCNCTNCCATTTAGCTTGCCCTGCAATGGAATTCGCATTGAGCCTCCATTGATTGCATTGACTCTCGCGCGACGAGCGCTCTGGGCTAATGCCTCGGTGCGCTCGTAGACCTTCATTAAGCGGTCCCGGATAGTTGAGTCTTCCCATAGGGTTCGACCATTGCGTTTNGTCCTCTTTGCGGTATCAATTAGTTGCTCTATCGCCGCAAAAGGGGATTCAGCAGATGCGATCGCACCGACGCCCTGGGCNGCGCCGCGCTCAACAGTTAAGGTCGACATTGCNACCTTCCAGCCAGCGCCCACCGAATCAACTCGGAGGTNATCAGGTATGACTACGTNCTCGAGGAATACCTCATTGAATCCTGATTCGCCTGTCATTTTATGTATAGGTTTTACAGTCACTCCAGCATGGTCCATCGGACAGAGGAAATAGGTAATGCCGTTGTATTTGTCCTNTTTGTCCGTCCGAGCGAGCAATAGCATCCAGCCGGCGAAGTGTCCNAGGCTNGTCCAGACCTTGCTTCCGTTGACAATCCAGTTATCGCCATCTTTTACAGCGCTAGTTTGCAGTGAAGCGAGGTCNGAACCTGCACCAGGCTCGCTAAATCCCTGGCACCAGATATCCTCTGCCGAAAAAATGGGTGGGAGGAGCTTCTGCTTCTGTTCCTCTGTCCCGTGGATCAGTAGGGTAGGAGCTGCCATACCTAGACCAATCCAGTTTATGAAGTAAGGCACGCCAGCCTTTCTTACTTCNGTGCTGGCAATAATTTGAAAGCCATCATGGCCATGACCACCGTATTTTTTGTCTACGTCGGTTGCGATGAGCCCCGCGTCATAGCAACGGGCTTGCCAATCAACGAGATAGGCTCGGTGATCCTCAGTCATCACTTCGTAGGCGGCCTGAGGTAGTGGGAATTCGGTGGGTGGTGGTCGATTTTCTTCCAGCCACGCGCGGCAATATTCGCGGAATTCTGATTGATCTTTGGAGTCTTTAGCAGTCGACATTAGTTGCCTCAGGAAAATCGGAAGTGGCATAAAAGCACACCGNTTCTTTTGCCTCAACAGCTAACTTGGACTTTTGTTCACGAAAAAGTGTAGACGGTANGGCATAAGAATTGAAATTTGTATCGAATTGGCGAGCTAGAAACCAACCCTTAAATATTAGGGCAGACCTGTTTGTTATATTTTAGCTATATATCGATTCTTATTTTGCGTAACGTCGGACTAGCTGCTTACCAAGCGCCATCATATGCACTTGGTCAGGTCCATCGGCTTGGCGGCACCAACGTGCATAATTAAATGCCTCGGCCATGGGGTAATCAGCGGTTAGCCCACCTGCTCCGTGAATCTGCATACATCTATCGATGACCGTCTGCGCCATTAAGGGAACGGTGATTTTTGACGCCGCGATTAAATCGCGTGCATCTTTGGCGCCGACTTCATCGATTTTTCGGGCGGTTTTTAGTGTGAGTAACCNGCTTTGTTCAATTTCATTGAACGATNTCGCGATGTCTTCTAGCACTGATTGGTGATCCGCCAACTTGCGGCCGAAAGTTTCCCNTTCAGTTGATCGACGGCAAGCGAACTCAAGGGCACGCTGAGCACTGCCNATCAGGCGCATGCAGTGATGGATACGTCCGGGTCCCAGACGACCCTGAGCGATCTCAAAACCCCGGCCTTCCCCTAATAGAATGTTCTCTTTGGGTACNCTGACATTGTCAAAAAGGACTTCAGCATGCCCTAGGGGGGCATCGTCGTAGCCGAGTGTGGTTAGTGGTCTGACGACGGTGACACCCGGCGTGTGTTTGGGGACCAGTATTTGGCTCTGTTGTAGATGGCGATTGNTGTTGCTGGGATCCGATTTCCCCATAACAATGAAAATCTTGGTTCTCTCATATGGTGCATTAGTTATAAACCACTTGCGTCCATTGATAACATAATCTTCACCATCCCTGACGATAGAAGTCCGAACGTTTGTAGCATCGCTGGAGGCGACATCAGGTTCCGTCATGCAGTAGGAAGAGCGGATCTCTCCCTCAAGGAGCGGGTTTAGCCAGGTTTCCTGTTGTGCCTCGGTCCCATATTTAAGGAAGACCTCCATATTCCCGGTATCCGGCGCATTGCAATTAAAGACCTCGGGGCTCCAGAGCACCCGGCCCATTATTTCTGCCAATGGGCAGTAGTCCTCGTTGGAAAGGCCGCCTTGATTTTTTGGCAGCCAAAGGTTCCAGAGACCCACGGACTTCGCTTNCGCTTTGAGCTCTTNCATCAACGGAACAGTCGAAAANCGGTCCTCAAGTGAATTTAACTGCTCTTGATAGAGTTCCTCGTTAGGGTAGATGTGCTNNTCCATGAAAGCTTTCAGCTGGTCGGCTAGCTGATCCGCCGAGGGGAAATNATTCTTNGTCATCATTTAGGTTGCNGCGCGAGATGGGCGANTAGTTTACTCAAAGCTAAACGAGCAGTCGAAGTCATCAAGACTATTGATTTGTGGAGATTAACCTTTCTCAACCAGTGCGCCCGCACCTGCTTGGTAACGCTCTAGTGCATTCATGATGTCGATCAGGCAATTATCTCGTAGGTCTTCCAGTTCTGTTACCGATCGTCCGTCCGCCTGTTTCTCCGTACCGTCAACCATACGGCTAATCAGCTGATCGGTTAGTTCAGGTGCTTCAAGATGCGTCCAGGGTAATTTGAGCGCCGGTCCGAATTGTTCCAGCATGTGCTGCATGCCGCCCTTGCCGCCCGCAAGATGGAACGTCAGGCAAGTTCCCATCACTGCCCAACGCAGGCCTGGGCCATAGATGATTGCATCATCGAGCTCCTCGGTTGTCGCAATGCCGTCGTTTACCAAATGTAAAATTTCGCGCCATAAGGCTTCTTGTAGTCGATCGGACAGGTAGCCCTCTATCTCTTTTCGAACTATCAGTGGATGCATATTCAATGCCCGATAAAATTCCTTGGCACGATTTACTGTCTCTGCTGAAGTATGTTTTCCGGGAACGATCTCAACCAGTGGCAGCAAGTATACCGGGTTGAAAGGGTGCCCGATCAGCATTCGTTCNGGGTGATCATGAACGGTCTGGATGTCAGAAGGGAGGAGCCCGGACGAGCTGGATGNTATTATGGTGGAACTTTCGCAAGCCTGGTTTAGCTGGGTGTGAACNTGNTGTTTGNTTTTCAGGTTTTCAGGAACTGACTCCTGAACCAACCCGGTATCGGCACAGGCNGCGGCTAANGTGGACACGCATTCAAGATTGTCTGGCGANGCAGCATNGTTGAGTCCGTAACGCTTCAGCACCGGCCANAGTCGGNCNATTTCTCGGTGTAATTTCTCAGCAAAGCCGCTCGCCGGGTCCCAGGCTTTGACCTGATGACCCCTTGCGAGGAATCGAGCTATCCATCCAGTCCCGATAACGCCCGTGCCAATGACTCCGATAACTGACATCCGGTACCCCTGACTAATTATTTCTCGGAAGTTTACTGAATTCATTGATGGGTTAAAGCGTCGACTGATATTTTAGTCGGGTACTTAGCAGGTAGATATCATTGAGCAATACTCTTATGTTGGGAGTTTTCGACAGATGTAAGCTAAGTTATGTTTGTGTATTTTGTAGTTTCTACTGCAGTTCCGATGCCTCTAAATAATGGGCTGCAAACGGTTCGGATGTATACGTATTTTTTGACGTGCGTCTGCAGATGAACCCGGTTTAATTGAGCGGTAAAATATCCAAGATAGGTCAGGATAGCCTGATGTAATGAACTATGAGCGTTTAAAAATTGCTGAAGCTAACTTTCTGCAGGCCTATCCAGGAGGGTTTGCGGATCCGGCACTCGAGCCTACGCTAAAGAAACATCGTATGTCGAAAATGGTGGAATTTGCTTCAGAACTTTTCGACCCTGGCTCCTTTTATCAGCCCAATGACTTCCTCGAACGACTTGTTAAGCTTGTTTCGCGCTCGTCTATGGTTTCTATGTTCGAGAAACCAAAATTTCGTGACGCTGTAAATGATTTGAATTCTTCTGAGCGAGAAGCTCTAACCGCGGCTCTAAATCATCTTTATCACGGGCCGCAGGAAGAAGGCTTATGTGAAGTTGTAGATATATTGGCGCGGCAGAAAATCGCAAAGTGGAGCGTCGTCACGCTCGGATTAGTTTACTTCAAGCCCCAGGAAGAAGTTTTTGTGAAACCCACGACCGCTAAAGCCATAGTCAATAAGCTCGAGTTGGACCTAGATTACAAACCTAGGCCCGATTGGGCGTTCTACAGCGGCTATAGGGAAGCTATCATGGACATAAAAGGAAGGGTTGATCCCTCGTTGTCGTCAAATAATGCGGCTTTGACAGGCTTCCTTATGATGACGCTTTGAATTAGAGAATGTCCTACCGATGAACGATGGGCTCTTAAAGAGTCGCACGTTAGCCTGTTTGGTTTAATGAGACTTTCTATTTTGATCTTGGCGCGGTTTACTCTTCTTTTTGTTAATTAAGGCTGAGGAATGCAAACAGGTATCGTTTTACCACATCACGAAATAGGAACCGACACTGGGGCTATACGTGCTTTTGTTACGGGTGCTGAGGAACTCGGTGCTGCCCACATTATGATCTACGATCATGTTGTTGGGGCTGATAGGAACCGCCCGGGGGGGTTTGAGGGGCCGTATGACAAAGACGTGCAGTTCCATGAGCCTTTTACCTTTTTTTCCTACATAGCGGCGCTAACTAATAAGGTTGAATTGGTTACTGGTATTGTCATCCTGCCTCAACGTCAAACGGCCTTGGTGGCCAAGCAGGCTGCTGAGCTGGCGATTTTGTCCGAGAATCGTTTGCGTCTTGGTATTGGTACTGGCTGGAATGCGGTGGAATATGAGGTGCTAAACGAGGATTTCACTAATCGAGGTCGTCGTCAGGAAGAGCAGGTAGAACTTCTCAGGCGTTTCTGGCAGGAAGACTGCTTTTCTTATGAAGGCAAATATCATCAGTTTACACTTGCTGGCATCAATCCTCGGCCAAGTCAGTCTGTCCCGATCTGGTTCGGCGGAGGAGCACCGGCGCTGCTAGATCGTTGCGCACGTCTTGGGGATGGCTGGATGCCAGTTACAGGTCCTGGGAAAAGAGCGGCGGCGGCTATTGAGAGTATGCGTGCAACGCGCGAATCAGCCGGTCTCAGTTGGGAGACTTTTGGTATTCATGCGCAGGTCCAGGCGGGCAATGCGACAGCGAAAGACTGGCAGAAAAGTTGTTCCGAGTGGCAGGAACTCGGAGCTACTGATTTGTCTCTTGCCACGCACAATGCAGGCTTTTCCTCCGTCGATGATCACCTGAAGGCCTTTCAGGAGTGGCTTGAGGTTGTTAAAAGCGGTTTATGAATCGATTCGATCGCTTGATACGAAGACTTAGCATGGCCGAGAAAAGACCAGGAGTATTTTTAGGCGGAGCAGGTGAAGGTGGTGTAGGCGGAGAAGCGAGGTTGTATGGCGGGCTTGTCGCTGCGCAAGCTACAATGGCAGCGCAACATACCGTCGATGATTTCCCGTTGCATTCCTTGCACGCCTACTTTCTTGGGCCAGGTCGCGCAGAACTTGATATCACTTATCATGTAACGACCATGAAAAATGGGCGAAATTTCCACGCGCGAAGGGTCGAAGCATGGCAGGGGGAAGATTGTATTTTTCAATTGATCTCAAGTTTCCAGCGAAACGAGAAAGGAGTCGAGCACCAGCCTGAGATGCCGGCTTGCGAACCGCCGGAGCGGCTGCCCAATCGGGACGAGCTTAAAGGCAGGCGACATTGGGAGGATATGCCTGTTGATGTGCGAATGGTTACGGATATAACGGCTGGTCAGGCACGGCCAGCAGAACAGAAGGTATGGTTGCGAGCAAACGGCAACATACCTGATGATCCTAAATTGCATATTGCTCTCGTGGTGTATGCAAGTGACCGAGGATTACTCGACACGGCTTTTCGACCCCATGCTGACCAGGGTGAATTGATTGGTGCCAGTTTAGACCATGCAATGTGGTTTCATGAGCAACCGAATTTTAATGATTGGTTGCTTTATGAGACTGAAGGGCCTGTCGCGAAGAATGCCCGTGGCCTGGCAACGGGTAGAATCTTTGATAAGCAAGGTAATTGTCTAATCAGCGTTGCTCAAGAAGGTTTGCTGCGAGTTCGATAATTTGCCACGGAGTTGTCGTAGTGGTTATCCTTATTTTTAAATTATCGCGAGTGAGCGAAGATGGCTGAAAATACGATTGTGCAAAAACCCGGTGAAGCAAGGGCGCCTGGTCCAAGCTATCAAGAGGCTATTCAACGGGATGCATCGCAAGCGCCAGCGCCGTTTTTGGAATATTCCTATGAATTTGTTGGGGACGAAGATATTCCTTATACAAATTACACGTCTCGAGATTACGCTGTAGCTGAGTTCGAGAAAATGTGGCCCAAGGTCTGGCAGATGGCATGTCGTGAAGAACACATACCAGAATCGGGCGATTATCACGTGTACGATATCGGTCAGCTTTCGGCGATCGTCACGCGAACCAGCTCGGGCGTCATCAAGGGCTATGTGAATGCATGCATGCATCGTGGCACGTCGTTGAAACCAAACGGTAGCTTCGGTTTTTGTGAAACATTCAAATGCCCATTCCATGGCTGGGAATATTCACTAGATGGGAAGTTGATTGATTTACCCGAGTCATGGGATTTCCCGCATGCTTCTTCTGAGAGCCATAGTTTGAACGAAGTGCAGGTTGACACTTGGGGTGGTTTCATTTTTATCAATTTCGATCTAGAAGCAGCTCCCTTAGCAGAGTATCTAGGCGTGTTGCCTAAGCACTTCGAAGACTTCGGCATTGAAAATCGCTACACGGAGACCCATCTCTGCAAACGTTTACCGGTCAATTGGAAAGCAGCTCAAGAAGCCTTCATGGAAGCTTATCATGTAAAGGAAACCCATGCGGGTGGCCGTGAATATTCGGAGCCGATTACAACCTATGACATTTTCCCGGACAATGTGAACCGGTTTATCCATACCGTAGGTTCTGCAAATCCTAGGATGCCCTCACAGCCGACAGAACAGGAATTGCTTACGGAGCTCTGGGGGCGTCGAGCGCCTGGCGACGAAGAGATCCCCGAAGTGCCTGAAGGGTATACAGCGCGGGACGTTTATGCCCGAATTGTTCAGAAAAAGCTGGGTGAAGAGTACGAGCAGGATTTTTCGGGATACTCGACTGCTCAGACCCTTGATTCCATTGAATATTTCGTTTTCCCCAATTTCTTTATCTTTCCTGGACTTTCATTGCCGATGGCCTATCGGTTCCGGCCGGATCCTGAAGATCCCGATTACTCGTTCTTTGATTTGTACTTTCTCAGGCCTTCACATCCGGAAAAAGCGCCTCCGCACCCTCCCGATCCCTTGATCCTAGATGTTGACGATAGTTATACCCAGGCCGAAGGGCTTGGTTTCCTTGGTGCAGTTTATGATCAGGATACTTCTAACATGGCGGCGCAAACCAGAGGTTTCAAAGCGTGTGCTCGCGGGTCTCAGACTCTAGGGAACTATCAAGAGTGCCGTATCCGTCATCTGCATAAAAGGGTCAATGATTACGTGCAAAGCTGACTGCCTGATACGACCTGTGTAAAGATCGGTCGTGAAGTCAGTATAGTGGGGCGCGCTTGGATCTCAGCTAATTAGGGGGGCTAAAAGGAACAGCACGAATATCGATAAGGCGACGACGGCGGTAGTATGCAACTTGGTTTTGTGGACTGTCATGCGCAAATTAGATCATCTGTGCAAAGGCCTGTGAAAGAATAAATACCTCTAGTTACATAGCTGAATGATATAACGTGTTAGATGGTGAAATAGACGGCAGCCAAAGTTGCTGGAGCGGCGATAGACCATAATATGATTCCCTGGACTACAGTCGCGCCTCGTAATTGCCTTACGGTGGAACGAGTAATATCTGTACCTATACAGTAAAGCGCGAAGACCAGGAGTGCTTTGCTCATGCTATCGGCGCCGCTAACTAGCCATTCAGGAAGTGCGATGAAACTGCCAGTAGTAGCGCTAAGGACAAATAGCAGAACAAAAACCGGTACTTTTACTCGAGAATCCTGATTAGCCATTATGCTCGCTACAACAATTAAGGGAATCAGCCAAAGTGTCCGGCCTAGTTTCAGTGTTGTTGCGACGGCTCCAGACTCCTCCCCATACAGGAACGCTGTTGCGACCACACTAGCTGTATCGTGAATAGACAACGCACACCAGACACCAAACTGCTCTTGAGTTAACTCGAACAAATGGCCGATATAGGGATAAGCAAAAAGTGCTATGGCATTTAGCAGAAATACCAAGGTGAGTGCGACTGCAGTCTGATCGGGTCTAGCCTGAATTATCGGCGATAGGCTAGCGATGGTTGTACCTCCGCAGATAGCTGTGCCGCCGCTGATTAACTGATTCGACACATCGTCATTCCGCAAGAAACGGCCGATCGCAAATCCTATGATTAAGGTAGCTAACACGTAGACAGTAACCATGAGACTGTAGTCGGCACTTATCCGAATAAGCATAGCGGCATTTAGTTTTAAGCCCAGAAGAATAATCGCTGTTTGAAGAGCGTATTTGCCTAATTTTGAGGAATTTGGGACGACCTGAGTATTGGCCATTAACGACAGCGCGGAGCCTACTAAAAGGGCTATGGCTGGGTTGCCAATAAAAATAAGCAAAGGTAGCGCGACAGCGGTAATACTGATTTTTACTGTTGCTGACAGCCCGCCTTGCACGTTAGACATTTTTTGGTCGCTGAGTAGATCCTTTTGCCAATCTTAGCAGCTGATTGTGATTTCGAGTCAAAATTCAAAGTGGCTGTCCTTTGACGAGCAAGAGCCCCCTAGAAAATGCTGGTTGAGAAAAAAGGTCCATCAAAGTAGCCTTTCTGGTCTCAAATGGGAGAGATTATATGAACGCGATACAAGGTATTGAAATGGTTCGCGAGGAACTGGAAAGCCATTGGCTGCCGTTCACGGATAACAAGTCTTTTAAAGATGATCCCCGTTTGTTTGTGAAGGGAGATGGGGTTTATCTTTGGAACCAGCACGGAGATAGATTGCTCGATGGTTGCTCAGGCTTGTTCACGAGTGCCGCAGGGCATTGCCGCCCTGAGATAACAGAAGCAGTAGCCAAACAACTCCAGGAACTTGATTACACGCCCTCATTTCTTCGAAGTCATCCACGTAGTTTTGAGTTGGCAAATAAACTTACCGCGATCTTACCTGAGCCCATCACCAAGGTCTTTTTCTGCAACTCTGGCTCTGAGTCGGTGGACACGGCAATCAAAATGGCCCTGCAATATCATGCTTGCCGTGGTGAAGGCCATCGAAATATTTTTGTCTCTCGTCATCGTGCCTACCATGGCGTCAATATTGGCGGTACTTCTCTGTCTGGTCTCATCAAAAATCGTCAGGGGTTTAATGGAACCATGCCAGGTGTTTTTCACATGCGTGCGACCTGGGACCCTGATCAGATATTCTCTAAAGGCCAGCCCCTGAATCGTGGTCCGGAATTAGCAGACGATCTCCTGACAGCGATCCAGACCTACGGTGGCAATAATATCGCTGCCTGTTTTATTGAGCCGATAGCTGGCTCAACAGGTTGNCTNGTGCCGCCGGTCGGTTATTTAGAGCGCCTTCGGGAGATTTGCGATGAGAACGGAATTTTGTTGGTTTTAGATGAAGTGATTACTGGGTTTGGCCGGACCGGTGGTGCTTTTTCTGCTGATACCCTTGGTGTCACTGGCGATATCATGACGATGGCTAAGGCACTTACCAATGGTGCACAGCCTATGGGGGCAGTGGGTGTTAAGGAAGAGATTTATCAAACTATCGTTGAAGCGCATCCGAGAGACGTTGTTGAACTTGCGCACGGTTACACTTATTCGGCTCACCCGGCGGCTTGTGCTGCAGGGATAGCGACCTTGGAGATATACGAGAAGGAAAACCTTTTCCAGCGTGCAGCAGATATGTCGGAGTACTTCCTAGATGCAATTTTTTCTCTGCAGAACCTTGGGGCGGTAACGGATATTCGCGGCTACGGTATGTTAGCTGGGATAGATATTGCAACAGAAGATTTCCCGGGCAAGAAGGGTAACCTCTTGCAGAAGCGCCTTTTTGATGCGGGACTGCATATTAAAACAACAGGTGATGCCGCGTTGATCTCGCCGCCACTGGTTGTTGAAAAAGAACAGATTGACGATATGTGTGAGATTCTGAAGCAGGAATTGAGTCGCCTTTGACGGGGAATCACCATGTCTGAAGAAGAAAGAATTCATCGTGGTCTCAAAGGCGTTTATTTTGATCGTTCTCCGGCGACCTATATTGATGGGCAGTTGGGCGAACTCCGTTACTATGGCTATTCGATCCATGAGCTGGCTGAAAACTCCACTTTCGAAGAGACAGCGTATCTACTACTCCACGGAGAGTTACCAACTTTAAAGCAACTTGAAACCTTCGCTATCGCCTTAAAAGCTGCTCGCATCCTGCCGAATGCGGTCGTTGATATTATCGATCGTATTAAGCATGCACACCCTATGGATGTCCTGCGTACCGCGGTCTCGTCTTTGGCTGCTTTTGATGATGAAACATCCGACTGTTCCGCGGAGGCTGTTCTCAGGAAGGGTATAAGGTTGACGTCTCAGGTGCCCATGATTGTCGCTGCACACCACAGGCTTAGAAATGGCTTGGACGTGATTATGGGCGATGAGTCTCTTTCTCACGCTGCCAATTTTCTTCACATGATCCAGGGCGAATATCCCAGTGAAGAAGCATCTAGATTAATGGATCTCGATTTTATTCTACATGCGGAACATGGTTCAAACGCTTCATCTTTCACTGCTCGCGTGGTGACGGGCACCGATGCTGACCTGCATGCGGCAATTACGGCTGCGATAGGAGCCCTCTCAGGACCTGCACACGGTGGAGCGGCAGAAAACGTTATGACAATGGCGAGAGAAATCGGGGATCCGGAGAGGGCGAATGAGTACGTAAAAACCAAGCGCGGGAAACGCGAAGCGATTATGGGTTTTGGGCATCGTGTCTATCGTGCTGAAGATCCTAGGGCAAGGCATCTTAGGTCAGGTGTTGAACGTCTTTCTGTAGAGAAAGGTGAGCCACATTGGAACCAGATTCTAAACGCGTTAGTAGATGCGATGCGACCTTATTCCCGGCACGGCGTCAATGTTAACGTTGATTTCTACTCAGGAGTGATTTACCACCTGCATGGTATACCTCAAGATCTGTTTGTCCCAATCTTTGCGGTCGGTCGAGTACCGGGTTGGACACTACAGGTGCTTCAGCAACAGGAAAGCAACATCCTGATCCGACCGCTTTTGAAATACAACGGACCCGATCAAAAAGCCTACATTCCTATCGATGAGCGTTAAGTGTCTCTGTCTAATTTGCTGAATGAAAAAATTCGCAATAAAGGTTTGCGTGTTGTTTTTCCTGAAGGCGAGGACTCCAGGGTTATCGAAGCTGCCGGAAGGCTCGCAACCAGCTATGGTTTAGAAGTTCTTTTGCTCGGTGATGGCTCGGCGCCCGATGGTTGCGAGATGGTCAACCCGGTAGACAGTGAATTCCTTAATGAGCTAGCAGATCAGTATGCTGACCTTCGTTCTGCGAAACCAAATATTGCTGTCCGGGCGNTNCGGAAGTCCTTGTATTTTGCAGCAATGCTTGTTCGGAGCGGGCGTGCGGATCTGATGGTAGCTGGTGCGGTACACCCGACGCGACGAATTATAGAAGCCGCGCAACTTTGTATCGGCTTGGCTCCAGGTGTCAAAGTGCCATCCAGTTTTTTTGTGATGGAGTTCGAGCATCGTCCGACGCTTNTCTTTGCCGATTGTGCAGTCAATATAGATCCTTCAGCCGAAGAAATGGCAGACATTGCTATTGCCACAGCGACCAATGCAGAAGCTCTTCTAGGCGTCAGTTCAAGGGTCGCTCTTTTGTCCCTGTCGACCAAAGGCAGTGCTAGTCATCCGCGAGTCACCAAGGTGCAGAGGGCACTAGAAGAGATTCGAGCTAAAGCACCCGAGTTGAGGGTCGATGGAGAGTTTCAGGCAGACAGCGCTCTCGCACACGATATTGCCTTAGCCAAAGGTCTGGATAATAGTGAAGTCGCNGGTCGGGCAAATGTCCTCATATTTCCCGATCTTGATTCCGGAAATATTGGCTACAAGCTNNTGCAGCAGCTAGCAGGAGCCAAGGCTACTGGACCTATTTTGCAGGGTTTTGCACGACCGGTTGCCGACTTGTCACGAGGTGCCAGTGTCGATGATATAGTATCAACGAGCCTGGTAGCGTTGGCTATGGATGTGCCCTAACTTTTTATTACNGCATNGAGTTCTACGGCAACATGTCGGCTAAGTCGATACCCGCAACAACTTCAGGCACCTTCATCGCGTCACGACGAAATGGTTCGCCGAGTTCCTGGTTGAGTATGACCTCAATGAATGTGGTGACACCGTCTTCTTGAGCTTTACACGAATCGACTATGGCAGTTTTGAGCTCTTCTTGGGTCTTTACAACGATGCCCTCGACACCACATGCTCTTGCGATACCTGCATAGCTGACATTTCGGTTTAGCTCCGTGCCAACAAAGTTATTATCGTACCAAAGGGTCGTATTGCGTTTTTCTGCGCCCCATTGATAGTTTCGAAATACCACCATTGTGATTGCCGGCCAGTCGTCCCGCCCGACAGCAGTCATTTCGTTCATGCAGATACCGAATGCACCATCACCCGAGAATCCAACGACGGGAACCTCGGGGCAGGCTATCTTGGCCCCGATAATTGACGGCAAACCATAACCACAGGGTCCGAAAAGGCCAGGTGCTAAGTATTTGCGACCCTCTTCAAAAGTCGGGTAGGCATTACCAATGGCACAGTTATTGCCGATATCGGAAGAAATAATGGCGTCCTCCGGTAAACTCGATTGAAGAGCACGCCAGGCTTGTCTCGGAGACATTAATTCGGGATCTCGTTGACGTGCATCCTCGTTCCAGGACGTTCCGGGGTCATCGTCTTCGTGATCCATGCCTGCTAGAGTCTGTCGCCAGTTAGAATTGGCTTCATGAATTGCTCGTTTTCGGTTGTCTCTACCTGTGTCGCCAGCAGTCGCGGGCAGTAGATCTAGGATTCGTGATGCTACTTGAGCCGCATCACCGCAAATGCCCACAGTCACTCGCTTTGTAAGTCCTATGCGATCAGGGTTTATGTCTACTTGAATTATTTTTGCATTTTGTGGCCAGTAATCGATACCGTAACCCGGCAGTGTAGAAAACGGATTAAGTCTAGTCCCTAAAGCTAGAACAACATCAGCCTGTGCAATCAACTCCATCGCTGCTTTTGAACCGTTGTAGCCCAATGGACCGCAGGCTAAAGGGTGACTCCCTGGGAAACTGTCATTGTGCTGATATCCGTTGCAGACTGGTGCATCGAGTTTTTCAGCGAGTGCTCGGCATTCGTCGATCGCATTACCAATGACGACTCCAGCACCTGATAGGATGACGGGGAAAGAGGCTTCCGAAAGCATATCGGTAGCCCTTGCGATGGCGTCACTGCCACCGGATGGCCTTTCAAAATTTACTATTTGCGGAAGCTCTATATCAATAACCTGTGTCCAAAGATCTCGAGGTACGTTGATTTGGGCCGGTGCCGAGAGTCGGGTCGCTTTGCTGATTACTCGATTAAGCACCTCGGCCATTCGGCTGGCGTCGCGCACTTCCTCCTGATAGCAGACCATGTCCTTAAATAGAGCCATCTGTTCCACTTCTTGGAACCCGCCCTGTTGGATCGTTCGATTAGCAGCTTGGGGCGTGACGAGCAACATTGGAGTGTGATTCCAGTAAGCAGTTTTTATCGGTGTTACGAAATTGGTGATGCCCGGTCCGTTTTGGGCGATCGCCATTGCGATCTTGCCACTTGCCCGAGTATAGCCGTCGCACATGATGCCGCCGTTGCCTTCGTGGGCTACGTCCCAGAAAGTGATTCCGGCTTTTGGGAAAAGATCAGAGATGGGCATAAATGCTGAACCGATGATGCCAAAAGCATGCTCAATTCCATGCATTTGTAGCACTTTTACAAATGCTTCTTCCGTTGTCATACGGGCCATGATCGAATTCCTCGTTCCTGCAGATTTAAGGGAGGGAACTGTACCAGAAAGTGCTTTCGAGTGGAGGCCCCAGGCACGACTTGTCCATATAAAGACGGTGCCGTAAGGATCATCTGATCATGCGTCTTTACTAATTAACTCCCCATCCTTAGGCGTTGAATTAGGCTGGATGTATCCCAGCGGCCACCGTCCCTTCGCTGCAAGTCTTTATAAAACTGATCAACTAGTGCAGTCAGGGGAAGTGAAGCATTGAATTCATCACCTGTTTCCAGGGCTATACCTAAGTCCTTTCGCATCCAGTCAACAGCGAACCCGTAATCGAACTTGCCCTCAGCCATAGTTTTGGAGCGATTTTCCATTTGCCAGGACTGAGCAGCGCCTTTGGAAATAACCTCAACAACAGCGTTGATATCGAGTCCCACTTGCTCGGCGAAATGAAGCCCTTCAGACAGCCCTTGAAGCACTCCAGCGATACAAATTTGATTTACTGCCTTGGTTAGCTGACCGCTGCCAGCGTCACCCATTAATCTGACCGATTTGGCGTATGAGGTCATTATGGTTTCGGCTTTAGCAAAGCTAGCTGGCTGACCGCCGACCATTATTGTCAGTTGACCATTCTCCGCTCCAGCCTGGCCCCCGGAAACCGGGGCATCTAGGAAACCGCATGATTTCCTTTGCGACGCAGCTTCTAGTTCTCGTGCAAGTTTTGGTGATGCCGTTGTGTGATCAACGAGTATGCAGCCAGGCTTCATGCCTGCGATAGCTCCATCTTTCCCAAAGACCACAGAGCGGACGTCATCATCGTTGCCAACACATGTGAAAACAAAGTCGGCATCTGCCGCTGCCTGTGCTGGGGTGGTTGCCTGATTGCCTGTATGCTCGTTGACCCAGGCAGCGGCTTTCTCTTGAGAACGGTTGTACACGGTTACTGCGTATCCGGCGTTCGCAAGATGACCGGCCATTGGATAACCCATAACGCCGAGGCCAACGAAAGAAAGCTTTTCCATTATATTTACCCCTGAGGATTTAACCTTCAGAGGTTACTGTAAATTTGATAATCAGTCATGGAGTCGCTGATACTTCCTGAATAATGTTAAGTTCGAGGAGTACAAATAACGGTAATAGTAATCAGGAAGTAAAGAAGAAGCTGAAGAAAGAGTAATTAGAGCCTATTAAGCTTTTTGATATTTCGTTCTAACGGCTGATATTAACTATGGATAAGTTTATAAAGTCTGGTGGCGCTATAAGCGAATGTTTACTCTAACCATTAGATCATCTTGTGCAGAGAATATAATTGGAAGTACTAGTCGATAACATCCCTACTGGAAAGATGCTCAAGCTAAGACTCAGAGACTTTGGTGGTCAGGGTAAACCCATCGCGCTCCTACATCATGCCAACGGCTTCTGTGCAGGCACCTGGCAGTTGGTGGCAAGTCAGCTAATCAGTCGTTTTCATGTCGTCGCTATAGATGCCCGAGGGCATGGTGAGTCTGACGGAGGGGAGGTGCCGCGTGATTATGATTGGCAATTTTTTGTAGACGATCTTGTCGCGGTAGCCAATCAAATCTGTGAGGAGTACAAGGTTTCGCAAATCGATTACGGTGTTGGCTCTTCCTTTGGTGGCATTATCACTGCAGCGGCTGAGGCATCACAACCTGGTTTGTTCCGCCGGTTAGCAATGTTCGATCCGCCGATATTTCCCACCGATAAACTCATCAAGAAGCACGGCCTCAGTTTTTCAACTGAAAACTCAACTCAGCCCACTTTGGTAGCTCAGACGTTGAAACGCCGCAGAACTTGGTCAGGTCTGGATGAGCCGAGAGAGGCGTGGCGAAACAAAGGTATGTTCGTTGGCTGGTCTGATTCTGCTTTTGAACTTTATCTCGCCGAGTGCCTTGCTGTGGCCGACGACGGTAGTGTTTCATTGAAATGTGATCCATCTGTTGAAGCACATATTTTTGAGACAACCGGCAGTCTTGATGTCAGTGATTACGCTCATAAGGTTAAAGCGCCGTTACTTTATATCAGGGCATCCGAAGGTCACTTCTCAGAAGAGTTTTGTCGGGTGGTCGCAAAACTCTTTCCTATGGGTAGATATGAAGAAATGTCTGGCGGTCATCTCCTGCCTCTCGAAGTTCCAGATCGGGTGGCTAACTGTTTGCTGAAAAATTGAAAACATGCTGTAGTCATTTCTGTATTTTCGATAAGAGATAATTTTATGTCAGGTCTATCAATACCCGGCCATCCTTTTCAATATGCTTGGCACGTGCCGGATTTGGAATCTGCGGTCGATTACTGGGCGAATGTCTTGGGTGTCGGCCCGTTTTTTGTTAATGAGGTAGATAGCTCTTCAATGGCCGGTTTTACGTATCGTGGTCAGCCCGGGTTGCTCAGGATGAAGGTCGCATGGGCCCAAAGTAAGGAAGGGCAGATTGAGTTGATCGAGGTCTTATCCTCAGAATCCAATGTTTACCATGATCTCATTAAAAAAGATCGAACGGCTTTTCACCATATCGGTATCTGGTCAGACGATTATCAAAATGACAAGGCCTGGTTATCTTCTCAGTATGAGAATGTCATGGATATGGGCGAAAGCAACAACATCTGTTACTTCGACACATCTCAGCACAGTGGAGCGATGTTGGAATTAATCGAGAGAAACGACGCTATTGTTGGGCTGTTCGGTATGATTTCTCAAGCCGCCAATTCTTGGGATGGCTCTCAACCCCTGCGAACAATGGCTGATCTGATGGCTGGCTAAATTTGACGAGGGTCAATCGTACTTGTTGCCCGGATTCATCACATGTTGAAGCATCGCAGCAGGAACATCAGGAGGGTCGGTTGTGAACTGACCGTCGGTGACTGGAGGGTGAACGTCAAAAACATTATTGAATTTGTGTACGGAGTCCCAGATTCCAATGGCGACCGTTAATTCTACGACCTCTTGATCGGAGAAGTGTTCTTTCAGACGAGCCATCCATGCATCGTCCACCCCTCGGGCGTGATTGAGGATAAAGTCCTCTGTGAGATCGAGAGCTGCCTTGGTCTTTTCATCTAGATCAGATGCTTGGTGGTCATGAATCTTGCTGACCATGCCTTCGTCCATGCCTTTCTTCTGCGCCGCAGAAGACCGTGAAGGCATTCAGTAAACACAACCGTTCAAATTTGCCGATTTCAGTCGTACGAGGTCTTTCAGAACTGGATCCAAGCGTGAATGGGACCAGAGCAAACCGTAGTTATACATGAAGCCCTGAAATAGATCTGCACAATGGGCATAGACCCCGGCAAAACCTTCTAGCCCTTCTTTTTCGTCGATTCTTGGCATTGTAATCTCCGCTGTTAGGATCCACTCTGCCGTTATGCGAGCCGAAAATCAAATGTCGCTTGATACTATCGCTTTTGGTTTGGTTGATTTTATCAGCTGCGAGTAAGTGCTCTGTGCTGCACAGTTTTATTCGGAAACTGCCGCGGCTTCCATGACTCGGAGAAAGTTTCCTCCCCAAATCTTTTCGATAGCCGACGCACTGTAACCGCGGCTTAGAAGTTCAGCGGTAACATTCTTCGCCTGGCTGGCATCAGAGAAACCTGCCACGCCACTGCCGTGGTTAAAGTCTGTCCCAATCCCCACGTGATCAATACCAATACGCTGGACGACATAATCAATATGATTAACCATCGCAGCAATACTCCCTTGTCCAAGTCTGTCGCTGACTGCGGACAGGAATGCTTGTTGAGTCTGTATGTCATCAATTTCCCAATAAAGTTCGAAGGGATAAAGATATTCTTCTTTGATACCACCAGCTCGGCGTATTGTCCGAATGTCGCTATCCAGATCAGGGTCGTTGGAGTCATAGAGATAACCCCTAAACGGCGCGATGTGAATAACACCACCATTCAGGGCGAGAGCGTCGAGCTCCTCGTCGGACAGGTTTCGGGAGACATCCGTCAGGCCGCGGACATTCGAATGGCTAGCGATGACTGGTGCACTGGAAAGTTCCATCGCCTGAAGGGCTGCATTTTTAGACAGCTGAGAAATATCAACGATTGCACCCAGACTGTTAATTCTAGTGATAGCTGACCTGCCAAGGTTTGATAATCCTCCATGTTCTTCTAGAGGTTCATGTTCGCCCAACTCACGGATGAAGATAGGCCTTGATGAGTCGGCGTAGTCATTATGGCCCATGTGAGTAAGTGCAAACACTCGGACGCCTAACTCGTAAAATCTATCGATCTCATCTAATTGATTGTCAAAAATTCTGGCATTTTGTAGTCCTAGAATAATGGCAATTTGCTGATTATTGTGTGCATCTCGAACATCAGTGGCTGTTCGAGCCATGAGCAGTTTATTTCCGGAAAAGGCTATCATGTCGACGACAGCGTTGAGCTCAGCGTTAGCTCTAATTTGTGCTTGTTGCCTTCCTTCAGCTGTTCTGGGCCCCGGCCCAACAGCAATAGACATGACGACGGCGTCTACACCTCCCGTTCGCATTTTTTCCGGGGCGACCTGAGATTTTCCGTCTGCACCGACATACCGACTCTCTTGGCCGGGAATCTCAATATCCGCGTGAGCATCGATAACAAGAGCACTTGAATGAATGGTATCAAGCTCAGCGGCATTTAAAATCAGTGGCAGGCACAGAATAACGGTTATAAAACGAAAATGGTTCAGGGGCATGACTACTGCTTATTGGTAGACCTTGTTCAGGGCTTCGGCAAGCGTTTCAACTGTCCTGTCAACGTTGTACAGTTTTTCGAGGCCGAATAGGCCTAAGCGGAAAGATTTAAAGTCCTCACCTTCATCACATTGAAGAGGTACTCCTGCGGCGATTTGTAATCCTACCTCTGAGAAGGCTTTACCGGTCTGGATATTGCTNTTGTTNGTATAGCTCACAACAACGCCAGGGGCCTGAAAGCCNTCTGCGGCGACGCTTTGAATTNCCCGGTCGGTTAACAGTTTTCGAACACGGGTTCCAAGCTCAATCTGTTGATTTCGCAGCTTCTCGAAACCATAGGTCTCCGTCTCACGCATTGTGTCACGAAATTTGATGAGGGCGTCNGTCGGCATGGTCGCGTGATAGGCGTGCCCGCCACTTTCGTAGGTCTCCATGATCTGCAACCACTTTTTTAAGTCGGCAGCAAAGCTGCTGCTCGCTGTGCTGTCTATGGCAGTTCGTGCTCGCTCACTCATCATAATTAGCGCTGAGCATGGTGATGCACTCCAACCTTTTTGTGGCGCGCTGATCAGCAAATCGACACCGGTGTCCTGCATGTCCACCCAGAGCGCTCCCGAAGCTATGCAATCAAGAACAAATAAACCACCCACCTCGTGGGTGGCATCTGCGACGGCACGGATATAGTCATCAGGGAGAAGGATACCTGCAGAGGTTTCAACATGGGGAGCAAAGACCACCTTNGGTTGTTCTTTCTTGATTGTTGCGCAAACTTCATCGACGTTTTTGGGAGCAAAAGGCGCGTTCGACGCACTTTTGGTTCTCGATGCCTTTAGAACGATATGGTCGGCTGCGATGGCTCCGGCATCAAGTATTTGTGTCCATCGAAAACTGAAGAAGCCGTTCCGTATGACTAGACATTTTTGACCGGTGGCAAACTGACGGGCGACAGCTTCCATACCGAAGGTGCCTCCTCCTGGAACAATCGCAACTGAGGCTGCGTTGTAGACTCGTTTTAGTGTTGTGGAAATTTCGTTCATAACGGTCTGAAACTGTTCGGACATGTGGTTGACAGACCGGTCNGTAAAAACTACTGAAAACTCAAGTAATCCATCAGGGTCGATATCAGAAAGTAGNCCAGGCATAAGTAGCTCCTGCTAGAGAAAAATAAGTTTAGATAACGCGATCGTTNCCGCCGTCTATAGGGATTTGAGCACCAGTAGTCTTAGCAAAGCTTTTNCCGCATAGGGTCAGCACCATGTCGGCAACATCGTGAGAGGTGATCTTCGTTTTGAGAATATTGTTTGTCTTGTAGTCTTCCACAGTCATGCCGTAGTTTTCTGCTCTTTTGGTTAGTACTTCATCGCTCCAGATTCCTGTGTCGAAAACAGCGTTGGGGTGCAGCATGTTGACTCTGATCCCGTAGTTCCCCAATTCCATCGCGGCGACCCGGCCAATCTGAGTTAGTGCAGATTTGGCCGCCGAATAGGCGCCCGCGCCAGGCCCTGGAGCAGGAACGTTTTTTGATGACATCAACACGATAGCTGGGTCGTAGCCTAACTTGAGATAAGGTGTACATGCGCGTATCAAGCTAACGTGGCTATTGAAATTAAGTTGCATGGTTTGATTAAGGAAGTCGCTTTCCAAATCTTCTACGCTGCTGCTGGCAGGGAATGAGCCGGCATTGCTCACGAGTATATCGATACCGCCGAAGGCCGCTACGCCCTTTTCGACGGCTCTTTGGATTGATTCGTCTGACGTAATATCGCACACGAGGCCAAGAATGCCGGCCTGTTTGAAAACAGTTGTGATAACTGGATTGATATCTAGCGCAATTACTGCAGCGCCTAGATCTGCCAACGCCTCCGCGGAAGCTTTGCCTATACCCGAAGCGGCGCCTGTAACGAGAGCGATCCGGCCGTCGTACTCCGCCTTTGCCGGAGCAAGTTTTAGTTTTGCCTGTTCCAGTTCCCAGTATTCGAGCTCNAAAATTTGTTGCTCAGTAAGCGTCGTCCAACCACCTAGTGCCTCNCCCCACTGGATTGCTTTGATAGTATGCTCGGCGATGTCGGTGATGATTTTTNGTCGTTTAAGATTTCCGGAAAAAATAATCANACCTTTGTCCTTCCAGACTGCGTATCGAGGTGCTGGATCAAGACATTCGAGTTGACCGTCGGTATTTTTTTCAAAGTAAGCAAGATAATCTGCAGCGAATTGATCTATAGCTGCTACGGGATCTTGATCTAGGATNGCGGGAATGCGTTTCGTCTGTAACGTATGATCGGGCGTAACAGGTCCTCGGGTAGCGATCTCAGCGATGCCCTCTATTTTAGAAAAGCCCAAACTTTTTGGGTCGGTTAGCCAAGTTGCAATCATAGGGGCTTTNAANTGGCGGCTCGCGGCTTGTCGCGCTCGCGCTAGTGCTAGATGATCATCTTGTGTCGCCTCATAGCTGGAGACAGCGATGTCTTCCAGTGCACCAATGTCAGCAAGATGCCCTTCTGCGAGATCGACCAGTTCTATCATCTTATCGTAACTGACACGGGCTGAGTTGTTGAAGGTAAACAGGCCGTGGTGCATTAGGACAATACCCTCTATCGACTGCCAGTCCATATCTTTTGTGGATTCATAGACCTGCCTCGCTAAGACGAAGCCGGGCATGATGTAAGGTAATATAAGTACCCTTTCACCGTAGATATCTCGGAGCAACTGTTCCCCGTTAGGAGAGTTACTGATCGCCACGACAGCATCCGTATGAGTGTGATCGACGAATTTGTAGGGAATAATGGCATGCAAAATAGCTTCGACCGATGGTGAGGGTGCACCTGGGTCGATCATCGAGGCCTTGAGTTCACGTGTCATTTCTGTGTCGGTCATGGAATCAAGTTTGGCCAGGCGCGTTAAAACAGCCAGGCGTGCTGGAGCGAACCCCGGTTCTTCGATAGTTTTCAGATCCCAGCCAGATCCCTTAACGTAGAGGATGTCTTCTGATTCCCCGAAGATGTTTGCCGCTGTTGACTTGACGGAAGTGTTGCCACCGCCATGCAGAACGAGGTCATCGCTCTGACCGAGTAACCTTGAGGTGTAGACTCGCATAGCGAGATCTGAGTGCTCAAAGTCTTTTGCGTCCGCATCTCGCCACAGATTTTCCATTAGCTAGTAACCGGCAAATTTATCAGGAGGGGCATAATACAGAAAAATGGGAGCAAGTTTTGCACCCATTCTGTCTATGTTTAACTGGTCATGAAGGTTCTTCAGGCTTGGTTAAGTGATGTGATGTGAAATCGGTACTGCAGGTATGTCGTCTTTAGCGTCCGTGAAAGGTCGGCTCTCGCTTTTCCAGGAAACTGGCAACGCCCTCTTTATGATCTTCTGTCTGAAATAAAGTGCCCAGAGTTTGAGCGATCCAGTTTCCCATCTCTTCGTAGTCGCCGTGGTAAGAGCGGCGTAACCCCTCCTTGAGATAACGGACAGCGAGCGGTGGATTGCAGGAGATCCTACCCGCGAGTTCAGCAGCTTTACCCAGCAGTTCGTCCGGAGAGGTAATTTGGAGGACCATCCCGATTTCCTTCGCCTCTTCGGCGGTAATAATGTCGCCAGTAAATAATAGCTCTGCTGCTTTTTGTGGGCCGACGATCTTGGGAAGACGCACCAAGCCGCCTACATCCGCTACTAGACCCCGCTTTACGAATAGCTCCCCAAATTTTGCGGAGGAAGAAGCNATACGGAAGTCCGCCATCAAAGACAAATCCATTCCCCAGCCGACGGCCGCTCCGTTTACTGCGGCGATAATTGGACGGTCACATTCTAGAATCGCGCGTGCCGCTGGAGTGGTTCCGGGTCTTATGTCTCTAAGCCGATTGCTGCCNCCTTCGCCGGAGCCGATCTTAACCATAATTTCTCTCACGTCATCGCCCGANCAGAATGCCCTACCGTTGCCAGTCAAAATGATGCAGCGCACCTCGGCATCTTTCTGAAGATTGAGAAAAACTTGTTCTAACTCAGAATAGGCCTGCCAATTCAGGGCGTTCATNACGTCCGGTCGATTTATTGTGACTGTGGCAATGTAGTTTTTGATGTCCAGTGTTATGCATTCGTAGTCGACCATTATGTATCTCGTGATTGTTTTNGATCACTATGCCATAGAGGTGGNGNAGAGGTTAACTGTTCACTGTTGTCGGTTCTTGCTAGTCTGAGCAAAGCAAATTAGATCACTAAGAATTATGACTGAGTACTTACGAACTCCTGACGAAAATTTTGAGCTGGCGGATTTTACTTTCGCGCCGCACTATCATCGATGGCAGGATCTCAGGATGCATTACGTTGATGAAGGTCCAAAAGACGGTCCCGTCATGTTACTGCTCCATGGCATGCCGACCTGGTCCTATCTTTATCGCGACATGATCCCGATTCTAATAGACGCAGGTTATCGGTGTATTGCCCCTGATCACATTGGTTTNGGTAAGTCAGATAAGCCTNNAGATATCCATTGGTACACTATCGCACGCCACACTGAAATTCTAAGCAGTTTGATTGTTNATCTGGACCTGTCTAACGTCACCCTTGTTTGTCAGGATTGGGGTGGACCTACAGGTCTCGCTCAGGCCGCGATGATGCCTGAGCGATTTGATCACTTGGTTATCATGAATACTTGGTTACATCATTCCGGTTATGAGTACTCGGATGGTATCAAGGGATGGAATGCNGGATGGCATGAGGGAGGTCTCTACCACAAGAAAGAGCCTGACATTGGTTTGCTCCCTTTAGTTAGTGCCGGTCTGCTTGAGCGCGAGGAATTCATTCGTGGATTCTCGCGAAATGAGAGTCTCGAGCTAAGTGAAAGTGCTGCTCTCATGTACGCCGGTTATTCAGCGCCTTATCGAGGCTTACCTGATGAAGGTTACAATGGGTTCAGGCGGTTTCCGTTATCAATTCCNTTTGATAATGCTAATAATGGTAATGCTGCAGCNCAGGCTCTGCATTACAGAACTTTGCTCGGTTGGGAGAACGGTTGTCAATTTATCTGGGGTTGCCAGGATAATGTCTTTACCGAAGAGTGGGGACGCGCTTGGGCCGGACGTATGAATAACGCCCGGTTTGATGGTTTACCCGCAGGTCACTTCCCTCAGAACACCCATGGCCGGCAGCTGGTTGAACTTATACTCGATGAGAGAGGCAATGCTTGATCTGGGTTAAAGTCTAGATTTTGTTAATTCGATATCTGCGTATTGCCAAGCTATGTCAAACTGTTTTTTTGCCTCGTCTGCAGCGTCAATTTTTCCCTGAGCCTGCAGGGCTTTTTGTAAACCAAACAGAGACCATCCGTTTTTGTGATTCCACTTGAGATCACGACGGTATACAACCTCTGCCTCGCTGTACCTACCGGCTTCCATGAGTGCAGCTCCCAAGTAATTTCGCATTGGTTGGGCCCAGTCGGGGGGCTCTGTATAATTGTTAAGATCTTCGAGGGCGACAGCTTTCTCAAAGCTCACGATAGCGCCGTCGAGATCACCNGTAGCCTGTTTAATCTCGCCGTCAAGCCCCAGGGCGGCAAGCTTGATAATGGATGAAACAGGCGTAGGCCCCGCGCGATATTCGTCAGCATTAGGTGCACTGGAGATAGCCTGTAATATCTCTAACTGAACTTTGGCACCGGCAAGATCATCAGTAGACAGCATGGCACTACCCTTGGCATAAGCCCAGATACCGTCGAGGTAAGGCATGCCGGCATGTGAGGGCGAGCTATTGAGTAGTTCATCCCATTGGCCAAAAATTTTATAGATGAGCCAGGGTGCTGCGATACTTTTTTGGTAGCGATGTACCTCGTCATAAGACAGTACTTTTGCTTTCGCTGAAAGTGCGGCGTCAATCGCGGTCTCATAGTTACCCTGCACGGTTGCCGCATAACGGATGAAGTCGATAGCGTGGTATGCATGAATTTTATGCGACAAAGGGTAGGTGCCGATGTTGGGCATCGGCAAATCTCCCCAGATTTTGGCAAATTGCTTGTCGACTTCCTGCGAGCGTACATTGCTTTCGATAGCTTTTTGGAAGTCACCGGTCCTGACGTAAATATGAGCTGGCATATGGACCACATGTCCAGCAATAGGCACGGAGGCTTCGAGGTTGTCAGCAGAAACTAGTGCTCTTTCTGGCTCCATAGACGCTTCAAGCAAATGAATATGCAGGTGCATCACCCCCGGGTTGGTCAGATCGCTCTCCAGAATTTTTTCCAGCGCTTTAGCTACCGGCAGAGTTTCGTCTTTTGGATTACCCTCTGCATCCCAGTAGTCCCACTTGCCAATGTTCATATAGGAAGCCGCATAGAGAGCCGCGATATCGGAATCCATCGGATATTTTTTGTTCAGTTGGCGCATTGCAGCTAGGTAGGCACGGTCACGGGCTTCATCATTGGGCGTGGCTTCTTTGTTATAGAAAACCCATAAGGCATTGATGATTTCTGCTTCCAGCGGTGTCGCGTTGTTGATCCTGGCAAGTGCTTTCTTTATGGCTTTTAGTCCTTCACCTTTCGGATCGTCAGGCATTTGTGTATATCGACTGTTCGGATTTGGCCCCATTGCATGGGCCATGCCCCAGTAAGGCATTGGATGATCTGGATCGTATATCGCGGCCTGTTGATAGGAAGCGATCGATTCAGGGAAATAGAAACCCCAGGCGAAACGAAGTCCTTGATCGAAAAACTGTTGGGCCCTCTGGGAATCGGTAGAAATAGCCCTTGAGTAAGTTCCGCTTCCGGGCACGAGGATCGCCAGTCTTGGCTCAGAATCCTTCTGGGCGTAAATTGTCTGAAGTGAGAGAGTCAGAGACAAGAGTGCTAAAAGTCTGATGATCATGATTTATGTCCAAAGAGTTAGTGAAACATTTCCGCTGCAAAGCGTTCCATTTCTGTGTGTTGAGAGTCAGGGTCCGAAGACAGAACGTGCATCACGAGGTCAGTGACACCCGCTGCTTCATACTGAGCTGCGCTGTCTGGGTTGACTCTCTCCATGCCCAGTCGGACCTGGACTATTGATGTTGCTGGAGGTCGATTGACTATTTTGGCCTCCTCTTCGATCTTAGATAATCGACGGGTAACGCCATCCGGCGAAAGGTTCATGGGATGCCACCCATCACCATAACGAGCGACGCGGCGGAGAGCAGGCGTCCTGTTGCCTCCGACTACGATCGGAGGATGCGGCTTTTGTGTAGGTTTCGGCGACGAACAAAGATCATCGAATTCAAAATAGTCACCTTTAAAACTTGCTTTGTCGTCCGTCCATAGGGCTTTCATGACCTGAATGAATTCGTTGCAGTACGTTCCCCTGTTTTCATAAGGCACATTGAGTAGTGCATTCTCAGCAGGTAGGCTGCCGGCACCTAGTCCGATGACAAGCCGGCCATCGCTCAGCTGATCCAGGGTGGCGAGCTGCTTTGCTAATACCATGGGGTGTAGATAGGGCATGACTAGAACGCTTGTTCCCAATTTGATTGTTGAGGTGTTGGATGCCATCCAAGTAAGGACGGTGAGTGCATCTTGGTAAGGTTTGGTGCCGAGGCGCTCCTTTACGTACCCGACATGCAGGACGTGGTGATTTACCCAGATGGAATCATATCCGAGTTCTTCGGCACGAGTGCCAAGCTCAATCAGGTCGTTTATGTCTTCGACACCGACATTGTTAGGAATGACGAACCCGTAACGAATCTTTTGTCCCATTTCTCGCTAATTTTTTAGTATTGTTCCGTTCTAGTTTGCATCCAGACCTCTTAAAAGACCTTCTTCACGCCAATCTCGCATTCGGGCAAAAAACTTGTTCGGTCCCTTGCCGTAGGCACTGTTTTGTCTGCTTGCAGGATTCGCTTGACCTTCATTGTTGTAGTAGCCGGGTGTACAGGACTCTTGGAAACTATCACTGATTCGGGAGAGTTCGATGATCTCTTGGACCCACTGGTCTTCNGCCTCTTGGGTGGGTTGAATGGTCTTTATCCCCCGCTCCATGCAGGTTCGGATGATGTAGCCAATATGTTGTGCTTGCTCATCCATATAATGAGGAAAATTTGTTGTAAAGGCAGCCTGACCGCTCTGAATGAACATCAGGTTAGGGAAGTTCCTAGAGTGCATGCCGTGTAAAGTACGCAGGCCATCGCGCCATTTTTCGGCCAGAGATGTCCCATTCAAGCCTGTCACGTCGTAGCCGGCTCGTCGTGTGTAACTTGTGCCAACCTCGAACCCTGTTGCGAAAATGATGCAATCTACCTCGTACTCCTCACCATTTGCGATGACGCCTTGCTTAGTAATGCGTTCGACACCTTTGCCCTTGGTGTCTATAAGATGCACGTTAGATCGGTTAAAGGTCGGTAGNTACTCGTCGTGGAAGCATGGCCGCTTGCAGAATTGGCGGTAGTAGGGTTTNAGCGCCTCTGCGGTTTCGGGATCTTCGATGATATTATCGACCCTCGATCGGATCTGATTCATNTTCTGGAAATCGGCGATTTCCATCAGTTTCGGGACAAGTGACCAGTCCGTGTCTTTACCTCGGTAGTTAGCCATNGAAATAAGATTTCTAATGATTTCCGTCCATCCATCCTGCACCAGATCCTTCTCAACAATACCGCCGGAAGTCAGCGTATTGAAATTTTCCATTCTCTCCCGTTGCCAACCGGTTTTAAGTCCTTTTGCCCAGACGGGATCGGTGTCCCTGTTATCGCGGATATCGATTGAGGAAGGAGTTCTCTGGAAAACGTAAAGTGTCTCGGCTGATGCGCCTAGATGGGGGATGCATTGGACCGCGGTCGCGCCTGTGCCGATAACGGCCACTCGCTGGTCGTGAAGGTTGGCAAGATTGCCCTCAGGTCCACCGCCGGTGTATTGATAATCCCAGCGACTGGTATGAAAAGTGTAGCCGTCGTAATCCCTGATGCCTGGAATTCCCGGGAGCTTTGGGCGATTGATCGGGCCTGTAGACATAATCACGAAGCGAGCACGCATGGTGTCATCGTGGTTGGTTTTGATGACCCATCGCGCTGTTGTTTCTTCCCAATGTATATGAGTCACTTCCGTTTGCAGGCAAGCGTTGTCATATAAGTCATAGTGTTTGGCGATGCGTTGACTATGTGCACGAATTTCTGGCCCCTGGGCATATTTTTGCGTTGGCACAACGCCCAATTCTTCGCAGAGAGGTAGATAAATATAAGCCTCGGTATCGCAGGCGGCACCTGGGTATCGATTCCAATACCAGGTGCCGCCAAAGTCTCCACCTTTTTCAATGATTCGCACGTCGTAGAAACCTGCATCGCGTAATCTTGCACCAGCTATCAAGCCGCCAAATCCGCCCCCTATAATGATGATCTCAGTTTCATCATTCAGTGGTTCTCTATTTTTCTCTGAATCGACGTAGGGGTCGTCAATATAGTTGGCAAAGTCTCCCGCCATCTCAATATACTGGTCGTTGGCGTCAGCACGTAGTCGTTTATCTCGCTCGATGCGATATTTATCTCTAAGTTCACTGGGATCAAATCCCAGTTCTTCGGGGGTTGGCAGTGTTTGTGTCATGAAAGAGTTATTTGAGCAGGGGGCGTTTCCCATTTGGAAAGAGAGAGTTACACTTCCTGCTCGAAATTTCCAGAATTATTCGCCTGTGGAACTTCATCAAAAAGTCGTGATTCCTGTCGACAGACAAACTGTCTGGCTCAGTTTGAACGAACCCACAGTACTGCGGCAGTGCCTGCCGGGTTGCGAAGCTTTCTCTGCTTCTGGCGGGACANANTTTGATTTCGTCATAGCGGCTAAAGTAGGCCCAGTCAAAGCNCGTTTTTCTGGTCAGGTTGAGCTGAGCGAGATCGTTCCCATGATCTCCTACACCATTAGTGGCAGCGGCAAAGGTGGTGCAGCAGGCTTTGGTAAGGGACATGCTCGCGTTGTGCTAGAAGATCAGGACTCAGGCACGACCCTAANCTACAGAGTTGAGGTTNGCGTTGGCGGCAAACTGGCGCAGATCGGTTCTCGTTTAGTCGCAGCGGCAGCAAAAAAAATGGCTAATGATTTTTTTACTGCATTCGTGCGTGTAGTCTGCAACGATGCCGAAATGGCGGTGGAAGTGGTTACCATCGAAACATAAAAAGGAGATTTGACTGTGGCTGTAACTATGACGATCAATCAAAAAACAGTGAGCCAGGAATGTCCTGCGAACACTACTTTAGTTGAACTTCTCAGAGAGCACCTTGGCTTAACCGGGACCCATGTAGGTTGTGACACCACGCAGTGCGGAGCCTGCACAGTCCANCTGAATGGTCGCGCNGTCAAATCTTGTACAGTCCTGGCTCAACAATGTGATGGCTCTGAAGTCACAACTATTGAAGGGNTGGCNACTGACGATGGACTTCATCCGATGCAGGAAGCATTTCGTCAATGTCATGGNCTCCAGTGTGGCTTTTGCACCCCGGGGATGATCATGTCGTCTATTGATTTGGTTAATCGAGAACCTGAACTAAGTGAAACTATCATNCGTGATGGACTTAAAGGCAATATCTGTCGCTGCACTGGGTATCACAATATCGTNCGCGCTGTAGAACATGCCGCNACAAGGATGAGGAACTGACATGAGTGAACAGACTATTGGTCAGTCGGTGTTACGCAAGGAAGATCAGCGGTTCATCACCGGGACCGGGAACTACACAGACGATATTAACCTAAGGGGACAAGCCTATGGTTACTTTGTCCGTTCGCCGTTTGCGCATGCGACGATTGATTCCGTTGATGTATCTGCTGCCACACAGATGGAAGGTGTTATTGCCGTGCTAACGGGATCGGATTTGGCAGAGGACGGGTTGGGAGCGTTGCCCTGCGGCTGGATGATTCATTCGAAGGACGGAAGTGAAATGAGATCACCGGATCATCCGATTATGGCGGTGAATAAAGTCAATTACGCGGGTGAGCCATTGGCATTGGTTGTCGCGGACTCCATTAAGCTCGCCAAGAATGCCGCGGAAATGGTCGATGTTGAATATGGCGAGCTCACGCCAGTTGTTGATCTACGGACAGCACAGTCCGAAGAACAGATTTACGCAGAGATACCATCTAATACAAGTTACGAGTGGGAGCTGGGAGATCGNGAAGCCACCGTAGCAGCCTTCGACTCGGCTGCACACATTACTAGATATGAACTAACGAACAATCGTTTGATTCCCAACGCGATAGAGCCTAGAGCGGCTATTGCTGATTACAATCCNGGCACAGAGGAACTGACACTCTATACAACGAGTCAAAACCCACATTTGACACGTCTCGTATTGACAGCTTTCGTGCAGTTGGCGCCAGAACATAAGCTTAGGGTTATAGCCCCAGATGTAGGAGGTGGATTTGGCTCNAAGATTTTCATTTATTCCGAAGAGACAGCGCTTGGTTGGGCATCGAAAAGGCTTGGANTGCCTATAAAGTGGACNGCTGAACGTTCTGAGTCTTTTTTAACTGACGCACACGGTCGCGATCATGTCACGGANGCAGAGTTAGCGCTNGACGAAGATGGCTTCTTCATCGGCCTNAGGGTTAAAACATTGGCCAATATGGGNGCTTACCTGTCTACTTTCTCGGCGGCAGTACCGACTTATCTTTACGGTACGTTGTTGGCTGGTCAGTACAAGACGCCTAATATCTATGTTGAAGTTGATGCTGTCTTTACTAATACAACGCCGGTAGATGCATACCGAGGCGCCGGTCGNCCCGAAGCTACCTTCCTTCTTGAAAGAATTATTGAATTGGCAGCAAGGGAACTTAANGTGGATCCTGCTGAATTGCGTCGAAAAAATTTCATTCAGCCGCACCAGTTCCCTTATCAGACGCCNGTNGCCCTTGAATATGATGTNGGTGATTATGAGGCAAGTCTTGATAAAGCTCTTGAGCTCGCGGATTACGGTGGNTTTANCGAGCGCCGTAAGGCTTCTGAAGCAGGCGGCAAATTACGAGGTATAGGCGTTAGCTGTTACATCGAAGCCTGTGGCCTAGCCCCGTCTCAGGTTGCAGGTGCTCTTGGAGCTGGTGTTGGACTATGGGAGTCGGGCGAGGTTAGGGTAAACCCGACGGGTTCCGTCACGGTTCTTACTGGTTCTCATAGCCATGGTCAGGGACATGAAACGACCTTTGCTCAACTNGTTGCTAGTCGGTTTGGTATATCAGTTGATGATGTNGAGGTGGTCCACGGAGACACAGGTAAGATGGATTTTGGNTTAGGAACNTACGGTTCAAGATCGCTCGCTGTGGGTGGGTCTGCNCTNACTAAAGCTGCAGACAAGGTTGTNGAAAAAGGTCGNCTNATTGCTGCTCACTTGATGCAGAGCGATGCGGAAAAGATTGACTTTGAGCAGGGTGAGTATCGGCTCCGTGATAGTAATGAGGCGAGGACATTCCAGGAAATTGCCTTTGCCGCTTATGTACCGCATGACTTCCCGCACGANGACTTGGAGCCAGGGCTTACTGAAAAGGCCTTCTATGATCCCGGCAATTTCACCTTTCNGGCTGGCACCTATATATGCGAGGTGGAAGTTGATCCCGAAACTGGCGTCACGGATATCCTTAAATTCACNGCTGTTGATGATTTCGGCACAATCATTAACCCGATGATAGTTGCCGGTCAGGTCCATGGGGGCATTGCGCAGGGTGTCGGTCAGGCGTTATGTGAAACTTGTATTTATGATGCTGAGGGACAGTTGCAGACGGGTTCTTTTATGGACTACTGTATGCCGCGTGCTGATGATCTCCCTTCATTTACCGTTGATGTAACGTCAACACCTTGCACCCATAACCCTGTNGGAGCAAAGGGTTGCGGTGAAGCNGGTGCGATCGGGTCACCTNCGGCTGTAATAAACGCGATAACTGACGCAATCGGAGTCAGGGATATNGCAATGCCTGCGACCGCTCACAAGGTCTGGCAGGCGATACAAGAGGTTTAATCATGTACGAATTTAGTTACCACAAACCTACGAGTATTGAGTCGGCCCGCCAGTTATTTGAGACACTTGACGAACCGAGTTTCCTTGCTGGAGGNCATACCCTATTACCTTCNATGAAGCANCGGCTTGCGGCACCCTCTGATTTGATTNACCTATCGGCTATTTCAGAGCTCTCGGGAATCAGTGAAGAGAANGGCCAGATCGTTATCGGTGCTATGACGTGTCATGATGATATTGCTACCTCTTCCNTTGTTGGCTCTTCAATTCCCGCGCTATCGCAACTTGCCGGNGGCATTGGTGATGCNCAAGTTCGTAACCGAGGAACNATCGGTGGATCTGTTTCGAATGCTGACCCCGCGGCAGACTATCCCGCTGGCTTGCTTGGACTAGGTGCTCGAATAGATACGACTGTCGGTGAAATTTTCGCGGATGAGTTTTTTACCGGGATGTTCGAAACAGCGTTGCCAGAGGGAGAGCTTNTAAAATCTATTGCTTTNCCTATTCCGGATACAGCGGCCTATCTGAAATTCCCGAACCCTGCCTCGCGGTATGCTACGGTGGGTGTTTTTGTTTCAAAAACAAATGANGAGGTTCGCGTCGCAATTACTGGCGCGGCGGCCAGTGTTTTCCGGTGGCGAGAAGCGGAAGCAGCCTTGCTGTCAGACTTTTCGGCAGGTGCTCTCTCAGGATTGTCCCTAGATGCCAGCGGAATGAATGATGATCTTCATGCCTCNGCGAAATACCGAGCACACCTGTGTAGTGTCATGACCAGAAGAGCGGTTGCTGGCCTCNCAGGTTAATTTAACTAGGGTTTTAAGTTTGATTCATNTGCGTCGAGAGTAACCAGGCCCTTTGTGANGCATTGAAGCGCGGTTTGGGCAGGTTTAATCGCAATAAATCGTAGTCAATAAGGGACGTCGACTGTGAACGAAAATAGACTGGTCTACCCTANCCCGTTTCTTGGTAAGTTAAGTGATGATCAAGTCAATCTGTGGCAGTCAGAAGGATTTGCCTTTATTTCGGGGNTGCTTCCNAAAGAATTGATTGCCTCTGTTCGNTCAGCGGCAGCTAGTAAATACCCTGAGGCTGGTACTCCAGAGGCTGAGAGCATCAGCGACTTCGGCAGTTTCGGTGCCTTAAATTTTCCGTCNCAGGTGAGCGCTCTAAATGAACTGACCCTGCNCCCCAGTNTCTTGCAATCCGTTGCAGACTTGCTTGCTACCGCAGTAAAGGACCTTCGCCTTACTCAATCGGATCTCTGGTGCAAGTATGGTAGAAGCTTAAAAACAGGAGAGCATGATAATCAGGATAATCAGGATCAACGAATCCATATCGATTATCCAAATCACACTCTCGCTCACCCCACGCCCTGGGAAAGACCTGAAGCCGTAGAAATGATTGTTTACTATGATCACTTTGAAGAGACGGGGGGGAGTACTGCCGTTGTGCCTAGGCAAGGTACTGATGACCCCGCTTATCGCTGGCCTATCGTCGACTCTCCCGGCATCGGGGACCTTCGTTATATCAATGACAGGACTAGCGCCGAGGCCTATTTCTCGGCTCAGAGGCCTGAACTAGCCGACTGGCGAAATTTGCTCTACGAACGCGAACTGCATGTCGCATTTCAGCCAGGAGATATCCTCTTCTATCGTCACGACACGTGGCATCGGGGTACACCGATGATTCCAGGTAGTCGAAGGATAGTGCAAAATCTTACCTTCAGGCGTGCCTACGCTGAGTGGATAAGTACGTTGCATATAGGCTGGGCTTGGAGTGCTTACCGTGACAATAAATTTCTTGAACGACTCATTGCAGGGTCATCTCTAGAGCAAAGAGCTGTTCTTGGATTTCCTCAGCCCGGCAGTGAGTACTGGTGCGATGCCACGCTTGCTGCAGTGGAAGCGCGTTTTGGTATATTCGGAATGGATATGAAACCATACAGAGACGCGTTTAGTTCAAGGTTAGGATGACCNTNAAATCGTCTTTNCNTGACGTCGTGAGCTACTGCCTNGTCACCCGGATAATTTTTCCACCCTCGCCGTCGGTTACAAGATAGANCTCTCCATTGGGTGCTTCGCGAATATCCCGTATCCGCTCGGACAATTCTGAAAACAATATTTTTTCCTCAACAACGACGCCATCCTCNAGCACAAGNTGACGAACTTCTTTGTCAACTAACGCGCCGATAAGTAGATCACCCTGCCATTCTGGAAACATACTACCTTGATAAGCGACTAATCCTGAAGGAGCGATGCTCGGCACCCAATAGTGGAGAGGTTCCTCGATACCGGGATAGGACTTAAGAGGTGAAACATATGCGCCACTGTAATTTTCCCCATAAGTGACCGCCGGCCAGCCGTAATTGGCGCCAGGTANTATACGATTCATTTCGTCACCACCTTTTGGCCCGTGTTCNTGCAAATAAATGGTGCCATCAGCTGTAATGTNTAGGCCTTGNGGGTTGCGATGGCCGTAGGAGTAAACTTTTTCATCGCCTTGATTACTACCCACAAAGGGGTTGTCTTTCGGCGCCATGCCATCAGTCCTGATACGGATTACTTTGCCAAAATGACCGAAAGTATCTTGTGCACCCTCTCTATACTCAAAGCCATCGCCGGTAGTTACAAGCAGGGAGCCGTCGCCTAGGAAGTGCATTTTACCGCCATAGTGTGCGGGGGTGTCTTTCGTCGGGGAAGCGCGGTAAATAATTTCTGTTTCGAGGAAGCGGTTGTTNGATAGTTTAGCTCTCATTACTGTAGTTGCGTTGGCTTCAGGAGGTCCTCCTGCGTAACATAGATATACTAGGTTGTTCTCGGTGAAGGCTGGATCCAAAAGNATATCGAAGTAACCGCCTTGTCCCTCAAAGTGGGTTGCTGGTGCGCCGTTGATTATTTCGCCGATAACACCGTCACGCTGTATTTGTCGGACTTCTCCAGATTTCATTGCAACCAGGTAACTACCGTCAGGCATGAAATCAATTGACCAGGGGTGAGCTAGGCCGTCCGCAACTATCTCTGTTCGATAGAGGTCGGCTATGGTGATACTTGGAAGTAGCACCAATAAGAAGAGTAATNTNCGCATCATAGTTCAGCGCGCTTGGTAAAATGGTTATTATACTATTGCGTAAAGAAATATATGGGGCGTCGATGAGGATTATTTCAAGTTATTTGTTGGCCGTGCTGGTCACTTACATCTTAGGCGCAGCATTTGTCAGTCAGGGGAACATCGNAGCTGTGACCTCGATGGGNTTTGAGATATCGATGGNGCAGCGTTTCGAAGCAATGATGCACGANNTTACTAGCATGTATGATATCTACCTAATCCTTATCGCAATAGCGTTGTTGATCGCTCTGCCTGTCGCAGAGTTTATTATTCGTCGATTTCCCGAGCTGCGCATGGTGGGTTATCTGTCGGCTGGTTTTGTTGCCATGGTGGCTATTCACGTTATCCTCAAAGCGGTGTTGGGTCTTAGCGGTATTGCACCGACACGAGAGCTTTTTGGTCTATTTGCACAAGGCATAGCTGGGGCCCTAGGCGGATTTGTGTTCCACTACGTTAACAGTAGTTTATTCCGCGCGAGTTAGGTTATTTATTTAGCTAAACNTATAGTGGCAAGGTGTGTCGCCTGATACGGTCGCTCGAAGGAAGATGCTCCGATGAGGTCAGTAAACTATNAGTTGCTTATTGCTGAATCGGTCGGTTGTCTTAGAACGTGATAAAAGCNACTTNCTACTGAAATCCACAAATGTATTCGGAATTTCTTAAAAGTCTTATCGTTNTTTTGCCGAAGTATGTNTTNCAATGAAATCCACAAGTGCTGTATAAAAGTCTACTCGGTTCTGCTCAACGAAGAAGCCGTGGCCTTCGTTCTTTTTTTCCATCCATTCAAAAGAGATTTCGTTTTCTCTTAGACTTTTGCGAAGTTTACGTGCCTGTTGAATAGGCGTTCTTTCGTCTTTACCTCCATGGGCAATGAAAACAGGCACCTTTATTCTGTGTGTCTGATAGATTGGCGAAAATTTGATTGCCNTCTGCTTATCATCTCCCATGACTCGTTCGAAGAATNCATCTGCCATGTCATAGTCAGCCGTATCACTGAGCTTGCGTTGGGTTTCGAAGTCATACAAGCCGGCAATACCGACCGCGCACTGGTATAGATCCGGGAAGAGAATGACGTTCATTAGAGCGGAGTAAGCGCCGAAACTCCCACCATAAATACAGATTCGCTTTTCGTCGGCTATTCCTTCTTTAACGGCCCAACGGGTTCCATCGGCAATGTCCTCTTGTATCCGACTGCCCCACTTTCTATTTCCCGCATTTAAATGTTTTAGACCATATCCATCTGATCCCCGGAAATTCACTTGCAAGACGGTGTACCCGCGATTGGCGAGTAGTTGTGTCTCCTTGTCGAAGCTCCAAAAATCTCTGGCGGCAGGCCCTCCGTGTGGTATAACGACCATAGGCGCGGGTGTTGCTGAATCCTTGGAGCGTGTGATGTATCCATCGATCAACAGTCCATCACTGGCCTCGTAGGTGATCGGAGAAACAGTTGCCATGTCATCAGGCTTTAGCCATTCGGCTCTAGAAAAAAGGTAGTCAGCGCGTTTTGTTTCGGTGTCAAAAAAATAGAAGTCGCCGGGATTTTTGTCATTTCCGACCAGAACGATCGCCGTCTTTCCATCTTCCGTGAAACTGGTTATGCGTATCATTTGGCCTTTGAAAGCTCGCGCTAGCATCTTGTGCCAGGCTACGGTCTTGCTTTCTTCGTCAAAGTAGTGATATCCGAAGGTGCCATCTCTTTCGGCTATACCAACGAGATTGCCTTCGATATCCGAAATAACATCGGAAGGCTGCAGGTCCACTCTCTCTGGTTGTAGGATCTCGGTCAGTTTTAGAGAATCGATATCCATTTTGTATAAGCCATAGTTATCTATTTTCTCAGAGCGCAGCAAAGCCCAGACGGACTGATTGTTTTCATCGAAGTGAAAAGGAATTAGGTCCTGGTAGTCGTTTGGCAGTTGCTCCCATTTATCTTGCTTAGTTCTTCGATAAGAGGCTGTATCAAAGCCCGCGACGGTGCCATTGAAAAGTCTGATATGTCCATCGTTGTCTGTCGTGAAATAACCGTTGTTCATTGGAGCCCTGGGACCTTTGGTGCGGCGTCCGGAATCTATGTTTACCTTGTAAACTTCGGGGCGTACCAAACGAACTTTGTTGCCTGAGAACAACGGATAAGACGCCACTAGAATATGTTTAGGTTCGTCGGCGAGTTTATCGATGATTGCGCCTGCTGCGATCTTGCCGGATTGTCTTCGACTCCCGATACTTTTAGCGGCGGAATTAATCCCAAATATAACTCTGGCATTACTTCCATCGTAGTTGGCGGCATAGATTTGCCCCAGACTTCGGGGTGTCGCGCGATCATTCGTAACCTCTGACATCTGCATGACCAGTCTCTCGTCATTTGCCCAAAAGAAGTCGTTGATTTGCTCTCTTGGATTGCCGTGAATTAGGCCTACTCGTACCAAGTCGGTAAGGCGCAAAACTATCATCAAAACCTGTCTGTCGATTTGCTGAGTCACAGCAATGTACTCGCCGGACGGCGAGATTTTTGCGTCGTGAAATTCTGAATATCTCACAAAGTCTTTGACAGAATATTTCCTCTCAATTGCGTGCGCTTGAAATACTATGATTAGGCTGAACGTAACTAAGATTAGAAGCCGCATAGTTGAAGTCCTTTCTCTGACGTTCATATTATTGCTCGAGTTCTTTTATGATAAAAGCGGTAGACTGTTTCTATATGCAAGCATCGCGAAGGTTCAATAAAAAGTGGCTGCCAGTAGAATCGTGACGTTATTGCCGAGTGCCACAGAAATTGTCTGCGGCCTTGGACTTCGTGATCGGCTCGTGGGTGTGACACACGAGTGTGACTTTCCATCTGACGTCGCGAGTTTACCGAGAGTGACCACTAGCGCTATTGATATTAGTGCCTCCAGCAGAGAAATTGATACTGCTGTTCGTGACCATCTTCAACAAAATAATTCTCTCTACAGTATTGATGTTGGGCTTCTGGCGAAGTTGGAACCTGACCTGCTTGTCACACAGGCTTTGTGTGATGTTTGTGCTGTTTCTCAGAATGATGTCCTTGATGTATTGGCGAAGTTGCCTGGTGACCCCCAGTTAATCAACTTGGAGCCGATGACTCTCGATGATGTGTTTGAGACCATCAGTCGGGTTGGTGCTTCAGCAGGTTGTGCAAAGGTTGCAGAGAACTATAAGGCGGAGCTCAAAGCAAGAGTCGTCAGAGTACTTAGGGCGTCGGGTGAAATTAGGAACAAGCCGCGAGTAGGATTTCTTGAATGGCTCGATCCTCCTTTCAATGCTGGGCACTGGACGCCGGAACTGATCGAGTTTGCCGGAGGTATTGATTGCTTTGGCAATAAGTATAAGCCGTCGACAACAATTGCTCTCGAAACCATAACCTATGCCGATCCAGACGTTTTGATAATCGCGCTGTGTGGTTTTGATGAGGAACGGGCCCGCATAGAGCTTGATACGTTTAAACAACAGATTGATTTTGATTCACTTCAGGCGGTCAAAAATGGACGGGTTTATGTGCTCGATGGCAATAGTTACTTTAGTCGACCGGGGCCAAGGCTTGTAGACGCTCTAGAATTGTTGTTTGAGTTGCTTCACCAATGAAAGGTGTTGTATCGCCGCTTTCTTGCCCTAAATCGCAGCAGATTTCGTTTTGTTTATGGTGCTCTATTTCTTAGCCATTTGGACGTCCTTGGGTTCTGAATCCCTAGTTAAGTCTTGGAGGCCGCTTCACCAGACTTAGCCTCTCCCGTGTTTCCTCTGGGCCTATGATCGTGCAGCCCAGATTGGTAATAACCGTCGCCGCACGCTCAACCAGTTGAGCATTTGTTGCTAGTTCACCCCGATCTAGCCAGATGTTGTCTTCTAGACCTACTCTAACGTTACCGCCAGCTAAAACTGCAGCTGCGGTAAAAGGCATTTGATTGCGGCTGATGGAAAATGCTGAAAATATCCAGTTTGAAGGAGTGTTATTGACCATTGCCATAAATGTATTGAGGTCATCGGGTGCTCCCCAAGGTATGCCCATGCACATTTGGATAAGCACCGGATCGTCAATTAGTCCCTCATCAACGAGTTGTTTGCAGTACCAAAGATGACCTGTTTCAAAGACCTCGATTTCGGGTCGGACACCACTGTTTTGAATCATCGATGACATAGCGCGCAACATTCCCGGTGTGTTGGTCATGACGTAGTCTGCTTCTGCGAAATTCATGGTTCCACAATCGAGAGTGCACAGCTCCGGCAGACATTCTAGAATGGGTTGAACCCGCTCACTCGCTCCTGCCATGTCAGTACCTGCCTGCAGAGGCAGTGGGTTCTCGGGATCGCCAAAAATCAGGTCCCCGCCCATGCCCGTCGTAAAGTTGACCACAACGTCTGTATCAGAGTCCCTAATTCTATCGATCAACTCTCTATAAAGTTCAGGACGTCTGGATGGTACACCGGTGTCAGGTTCGCGGACGTGGCAGTGCACCACTGCAGCTCCTGCTTTGGCTGCGTCAATGGCACTGGCGGCTATGTCGGCCGGGGATCGAGGAACGTGAGGAGATTTGTCCTGGGTGCTGCCTGATCCGGTAACAGCACAGGTAATAAACGGGCGCGGGTTCATTTCCAGTGGCATCAGCGATAATCCTATGTCAATAACTGATTAATCATGTCATGGTAACTAAACTTAAGAAAGTTACTTGTTTGGCTTCCAGCAACACCCGGAGTGCATTGTCGTGTCGGCAAATGGTGTATCGTATACGAGGAGATATATACAGTTAGCATTAATAACTCTGGCTGGTGGAGCGATCTATCCGCTTATCTATCTCCGGCAGAATTTTGAAGTATCTATCCTGGATTCTTTCGGGATAAGTATGACGCAGCTAGGTCATTGCTACAGTCTGCTGGGCGTCATGTTTGTTGTGACCTACATTCCCAGTGGTTGGTTGGCGGACAGAGTCTCGCCGCGATGGCTAATTTCCTTTTCATTGGTCTTAACTGGCATTTTGGGCCTTTGGTTCTCCACTATGCCGGGTTATTGGGAATTACGGATAATTTTCTTCAGCTGGGGTATAGCGACTGGTCTGACTTTTTGGGCTGCTATGATCAAGGGTGTTGCGATCTTGGCAGGATCTGGCGAACAGGGTAGATTCTTTGGCATTCTCGATGGCGGCCGCGGTCTGGTTGAGGCTATCCTCGCGAGTATCGCTGTCGCTTGGTTTTCATATTCATTAACGAGTCTCGACGAACCAACTTCAGTTGCGCTAAAAAAAGTTATTTACTTCTACGTNGGATTCACATTACTGGTTGCGCCAGTAGTCTTGCTTATTCTCGATGATGTGAAGATTGACTCNGAAGGAAAGCAGTTTGCTGTTAAGCGGGTGACGCAACTCACTACCTGGCAGAGTCTCAGGGTAATCATGAAAAGTAGGGAAGTGTGGTTGTGTGCGATTTGCATCTGGGCAGGTTACCAGGTCTTTTGGGCGACTTATTCTTTTTCAGGGTATTTGCAAACGCAGTTCGGTATGTCTGCTGTTGCCGTTGGTGTGATTACAGTTGCCAAGCTTTGGATGCGACCAATTGGGGCTATTGGAGCGGGTTTTGTTGGGGATTTTTTCAATCTAGAAAAAACTCTTGGTTGGTTGTTATTGGCCAGTACAGTTTCCCTCTTGGTTCTAATCTATGTCCCGAGNGGNGCTTCNGCTAGCCTCTTGCTTGTGATCGTGTTGANGATNGGACTGNTAACATATGCAGTGCGCGGNATTTTCTGGGGNACTCTGAATAGAGCGGACATTCCGGAACAGACAAAAGGTTTAGCAATTGGTGTGGTTAGTTTCATCGGTTATTCACCGGATATCTATCTTCCTCTTATAAATGGTCCGATCCTGGAATGCTGGCCGGGCCGGATGGGTTATTCGATTTACTTTGGGATTATTGCGGTTTCAGGACTAATCGGTGTTGCCGCAGCATTCAGACTGCAAAAGTTGGTAAGCGAGCTTGGGCGTCAGCAATGACCGATATTTTAAATATTGGTAGGACCGTTACACTTGTGACATTGATCTATATGTTCAGCTTTTAATGTAGTTAGAGACCCAAGTTATGGTTTAAGATTGCTGGTTGAAGGTAGGTTTCCTCTTTTCCAAAAACGCCAGCATGCCTTCTCGTGAATCCGCAGTTCCTCGATTCTCGATCACCGCTTCTCGTTCTAAGTGGATTAACTCAGCTAGGGGTTTTTCTCTGCCGTCAACAATAACTTGGAGCATACTACGGATACTNCCAGCCGGCATGGCAGTCAGTTCGTGAGCNAGCCTAANGGCGACAGCNTTTAGTTCNTCGATCGGATGAACTTCGTGAACCAAACCAATTCGGAGTGCTTCNGGGCCGGATANTTTTTTCGCCCGAAGAATCATGTCGANCGCATGATGTTCACCNACGCATTTTGTAAGCCTGGCGCTGCCGCCCCAAGCAGGTACTCCTCCGATATCCATCTCGGGCAAACCGATTTGTGCGTCGCTTGTCGCGGCCAGNCGAAAGTGACAACCAAGTGGCACCTCAAGGCCTCCGCCTAGGCAATAGCCGAATAGTGTGGCAACCCAAGGTTTGCCCATTGTTTCAATAGCTCTGATGACATNGAGCCGCTGATCTAAAAGTGCATCCGCACTGCCTTTTCGTTCTATCCCTTCGGCAAATTGCTTTAGATTCATGCCGACTGAAAAATTGTCCTCACCCTCAGCTGTGAGAACGACAGCTCTCGTAGACGCAGTTTCGGCGATTTCATAGACGAGTTCCTCCAGGCGATCCATGAAGTCNAGGGACATCCTGTTATAAGGCGCGTCATTNATGGAAAGAATAGTCACAGCTTCTTCCTGACGAACAATAATTGGTTCAGACATGATGTTGCTCATTTGTGTAATTGATAGATCTTAAATGAAACCTCGCATACCGTTCCACTCACTCCAGTGATCGCAAAGTTTGTCGATTGATATTGACCAAGGGTCGTAATCTTCGGGATAGTCGAGGAATTGACCAAAGTAGCCGCGATCTGGGTGATCGCTAACGCCGTGGGCGACGCGTCGAGTCCCTTCGTTTGGATTTCCCTCCCGTAAGCGCCTGATTCTGAAGTAGATGTTCATGCGCGGATTAGGACCGAGATTGGGTGTTGGTGTATGAGGACAACTGTGTAGAGTCAATACCGCGTCTCCCGCCTTCAGCAGTACCGGCTCGAGCTCCGGCCAGGGCCATTTCTCTGTCTTGATTCCTGNCGCCCGACGCTCCTCGGCAATCTGCCGGATTTTGTTAGGCAGACCATTGCAATAGGGTTTCCCCTTTTCACTGACGCGAATTCTTGGCCATTCAGGTCCTTCGGGCCCGACAATACCGCCGGCATCGCGTTGCTCCCGGAAGCACTCTTGGACGATTTCGTGGGTGCGCGGTAGTACCGCGAATTGTCCGTTGCCTGGTTCTATTTGGTCATTGAGAGCTATGCCTACAAGAGCTGTATAGCTGCCGTAGGATAGCGTCCTCTCCTTGTTCATCCAAAGTAGTCCATCGTTAGTACCCCGGATTTCATCTTGTTTTCCAAAGTAAGGCTCAGCATCTTTGGGTCTTCCGGTTTTTAAGTCGATATCCGTGGCTTCTTCCGGGATTCTCCCGGACCAGCCGCCGTCGACATGCAGACCAGGCTCGCCACCAAGCTTATTGTAAGGCGGGATAACAGCAACTTGGCAACTTACAATGGGAGGGGCCGGACCCATTTCGTTGGCAATGATTTGCGCTATTGAATGGTCGTTGTACAAGCTGATGATTTCCTNGTGNGTCGCAAGTTTGCCGGGTACGAGTAGCNGGTGTTCTTGGCNTGGGAGATAACTTTCTATCAACTGCCGGGCTGCGTCGACAGCTTGGGGAGTGACTGCATCTCGAATGATGACAAATCCGTTATTGATAAGCTCGTGTTTCTCTGCGACGCTGAGATGTGTTTGCATCGCGTCTTATTCCGACGAGGCGACGGATTTTACAAAACCGCTGACGGCCTCTATGGAGGCTCGGAACACTTCAGGTATAACGTCAGCCATGACTTGATCGGCAGCGTGCGTTGTACCGTTTATTGTTCTTGCTGTGGCAGACACTCCTGCAGCTAANAGCTTGCGATAAAAGGCAAGCCCTTCGTCGCGCAGCGGATCAAGCTCATTAACCGATATAGCNTGAGGGGGTAAACCTTTAAGTTCATTGATCCCTGCTTTTAGAGGCCATGCTAAAGGGTTTTCCTTGTTACTGCCGTTAGGATCATAAACCTGNGCGAGCGGCGCCATCATTTCGCAGCTTAATAAATAGCCGTTATTTTCGACAAGAGAGAGCAGTTCAGCCGGTGGCTCAGCGTAAGCACCACTGATATAAGGACACTGCGCATAGACACCGTCAATTTCATTGATCCAACCTTCTTGCAACGCTTTTAAAGCTGTCGCGATGCTAAGATTGCCTCCTCCGCTCTCACCTGACACGACCAGACCGGTGATNCCTAGAGCAGCACGATTTTGGTAGACCCATCTCACGCCTGCGGCACAGTCATTGAGACCCGCAGGGAATGGGTGGTTCCCCAGTCTTCCACCACCGTTGCGGAATTCGATGCCTACGACGACCATTCCAGCCTCTGCGAGGCTGTTTCTCCAGCGGATAAAGCCAGGGTCAGCTGCGGTCATCAGTACCATGCCGCCACCATGAGTATGAATCAGGCAAGGAAGTGTTCCGACCATCTCTTTCGGACGATGTATAAATAAGGTCAAGTCGTTACCGTCTACTCCCGTTATAGTTTCCGTGTGCTGCTCGACATGGTTGAAGTCTGGCATAGCGGCCAATTGTGCCTGGTGGAGCGACGCATCGATAGATTCAAACTCAAGGCAGAACGATAGGCATTCTTCGTACCTGGCATTTACTGGTGGTTCGATTTCGGGAAGACCTCCGCCTGTTTCGAGGACAGCAGCAACCCTTGGATCGATACGCGGATCGGNAATGGCTGTATAGTTCGGATTACCGAGCCTTCCTGGTAGGTTCGTATTTTTCAAGAGACCACACTGCCTCCATCACAGGAAATGACTTCACCGACTGTAAATCCGCTGGCTTTCGAACTCAAGAAAATGGCCAACCCTGCAATATCCTCNGGAGCACCTACTCGACCGCGGGGATTACTGCGCCCGACNGAGTCCCAGTCGGTATTATCGACATCTCCGCCGCCACCTACGCCGGTNCTAAGCATCCATGTGGGAAAGGGTCCAGGNGCTATGGCATTAACGATGATATTACGCTTAATCAGATGGGCCGCCAGCACTCGCGTCATATGATGGATAGCCGCTTTGGAAGGACCGTAAGAAAAGTTGTCAAAAACAGGAGTCTTTATACCGTCGATCGAGCCAACATTGATAACTCGTGCAGGCTCCTCGAAAGTNGCAGTAGNCTCAAGTAGTGGTAACAATTTCTGGGTCAGGAAAAATGGTCCCTTAACGTTGGTATCCATAACTTTGTCCCAGCCCGATTCAGGGAACTCTTCGATTGGTGCTCCCCAAGCGACACCTGCATTGTTTATTAGAACATCGAGCTTAGACTCCCGTGAACTGAATTGGTCGGCAAATGCTTGTATGCCGTCCATCTTTGAGAGATCTGCAGGAATTGAGTGGCATTCGCCATCGAATTCGGCGGCTAGTCTGGCAGCTGCAGCATCACAGACTTCCGCTTTTCTCGAACTGATGTAAACACGTGCGCCATTGGCTACGAAGCCCGCAGCGATCATTTCTCCTATGCCGCGTGAGCCACCCGTAACGATNACGACTTTTCCTTCTACAGAGAACAAATTTTTCATGAGTTATATCCTTTCTAGATTAGATTTATCTTTCTGCGTGTGCATTCAGAGTTTTAAAGATTGATAGTGCCATTAGGATGTAGACCCCNAGTAAAGGTATAGATGCGACTACAGATGCAGTTTGAAGAACACGGATGCCTCCAAGATATAGTAAACAGGTTGGTAATATTCCCAGAGCCAGCGCCCAGAAAACGCGATGCCATCTATCTGGGTGCGCATGTTCTGTTAGATTTCGCGTCGCTCCTGCAGCGAGAGTATAGGAGGCAGAATCATAGGTTGTCGCGGTGCTTATCAGGCCGATAACTGCGAGAAAGATAAGCCAGAATGTGCCCATTGGTAAGGTGGTCATCATTGATGCGATGGCCGCTGAGGGACTTACCTCTAGGGTTTCTTTGATAACTGGNAATGATTCAGAGGTCTCCAGAAAATAGGCGTAATTACCTAGGACAATGAAAAACATAGCGCACCCAAGAGAACCCCAGCCGAGCATACCGAAGATGACCTCTCGTATAGTCCGGCCCGCGGATATTTTNCAGACAAACATGCCCACGAAGGGTCCTAANGCTANCCACCAGGCCCAGTAAAAAACTGTCCAGCTTTCGACAAAATTAGATTGTTGCTGCGGGTCTGTCCAGGTCGTCATTTTGATAAAGTTCTGCAATAAGTGCCCGATAGACATCACNCCCATTTCAAGGATGAAACGGGTCGGACCAGCGAGTAGGACGAAAGTGATGAGTATTAGAGCCATCACGGCGTTAACGATACTCAGCACTTTAATGCCTTCGTCCAATCCCCGGTAAACCGAGTATGCGATAGTGAAGGTCGCAAGTGCCACTATAACAACCTGCATGGTGAAGCCATCTTCGAGGCCTGTAGCGCGGGTACTTGCCGAAGCTACAACGGATGTGCCCAAAGCGAGACCGGTAGATGCGGTGCCGATCAGACCGATGATGAATAGGATATCGATAATTCGCCCTGGCCAGCGCTCAGACCAGTAACCTAGCACTGGTTCGCAGGCGTCGCTTAACTTTAGAGAGGGTCGTTGTCTGATGTGATAGCTACAGCCGATTGCAATGGCTGGAAGACAGTAAAGTGCCCAACCAGCAGGCCCCCAGTGGAACATACCGTAAGTGCTTGCCCAAAGAATCGCGTCCTCGCTTCTTGGGGCTATGCCAAAGGGGGGTGATTCGTAGTAGAAAACCCATTCCGCCGCGCCCCAGTAGATTAGACTGGCGCCTATGCCACAGCAGAACAGCATAGCAATCCAGCTGAAACGTGAATACGGTGGTGGGCTTTGGCCGAATCTAATTTTGCCAAGTGGCCCTAGTGCTAGGACGATCAGAATCGTTAAGGTACTAATAGCGGCAATGACGTAAAGAATGCCAAGCTCTGTGGTCAAGAAATCGAAAATTTGGTTGATAGTCTTTGCCGCAGCTTCCGGGAAGAGAATGATCGGNGTAACGACAGAAAACAGTAAGCCGCAGCCAGAGAAAAAGATGAAGCGATCGAGGCTGGGTTNAGANTGTTTTAGCTGCATGATTGTTTGCTCATTCGTGGGCTTCCTTTTTATNCTGGGTTTAGAGAATCATCGAGAAGCACTCGTCTCATAGCAAGNATCTGTCGTAATCATATCGTAACGGTCATAANGTGGTCTTGAGGTGCCGTCTCATGTAAGTGTTTCGAATATAACCCACAGCAAGGGGGTAATATTTTTAGAGTGTCGTAGTTCAATTAGGTAAGTATTTTCAGTTAATCCTACAGGAATGATGAGGCATGAAGATAGGTATCTATATGGTACGGTGTCATTATTCTGAATGATCGTTGGTGGGCCGTTAGATGGAAGGTTCAAAAGGGCAGAGAAGCGTTTTGATAACGGCGGGAGCGAAAGGGATAGGCAAAGCCATTGCATCAAGTTTTGCTCAGTCGGGTGCGTCAGTCCACGTTGTTGATGTTGATGAAAATGCTCTGGGCAAATTGCCTCAAGATTTTCTGCAAACTATAGCGGATGTAGCAGACGAAGCCAGTGTCTGTTCAGCAGTCCGTCGTCATATAAACGCGTTTGGCTCCATAGATGTGCTTATCAATTGTGCAGGTATTCAAGGGCCGACTGCTGGCATTGAGATGATTTCGCTTGCTGAATGGCGTCGCTGCTTAGCGGTGAATCTTGATGCTATGTATCTGACGTGTCGTGAGGTGGTGCCATTCATGAAACGTCAGACGAGTGGCAATATCATCAACATTTCTTCGACAGCGGGTTGGCATGGGTATCCCTTACGAGCGCCTTATTCGACCTCCAAATGGGGAGTGATTGGGCTTACAAAATCTTTGGCGATGGAGCTTGGTATTCACGGTATACGATGCAATGCGATTTGTCCTGGTAGCGTTGAAGGCGTTCGAATGGAACGGGTCATCGCGGCCGAAGCTCNGGAAAAAGGCGTTAGTGAGGAAGAGATTCGGAAGAGCTATAGCATAGGGTCATCCCTACGGACATTCGTGTTACCTGAGGACATTGCGGACATGGCTCTTTTCCTTGCCTCAAATTCAGCGGGCAAAGTGACGGGCCAGATCATGAATGTGGACGGACATCTTGAATCATTTGGGGGCCTTAATCATGGANAGGAATAACGGGCTTGATAATCNCCAGTTAGTCGTATTTTGAAGTTANCTTTTTGAAATTAACTNTGTCGGGCCTTGTCCGTTCGCAGGAATTAAGCCGNGTGCTCTGCTTTGTGTTAGTGTTTATCTGCTTTACGAGGCTGCATTTTCAGATAATCAGATAAGAGTATATAGCTCATGCTCTCGAGGGAACAATTAAGAAAGTACCACGACGATGGGTACTTGCTGCTTGAGTCGCTGGTCCCGCCAGATCTGCTGTCGGAACTCAACGGGGTAGTTGACGAATTTGTGGAGCTAAGCCGAGATTCAGGTAAGAGTGATAAAAGGTTCGACGTAGAACCAGATCACACTCCGGAACANCCTCGATTGCGCCGCCTGATTTCGCCTGTGGATGCTCATGAAAGTTTTCGTCACTTCATGCTGGAGGGTCTTGCCGCAGAGATTGCGATGGCGATTCTTGGAAATCCNGTCNGGTATCATCACAGTAAACTGAATTTCAAATGGTCTGATGGTGGAGAGGAAGTAAAATGGCACCAGGATATACAGTTCTGGCCCCACACTGACTTCTCTCCGCTCACCATAGGTGTTTATTTGTCAGATGTTGATGACGACATGGGACCAATGGGTGTTCTGCCAGGCAGTCACAAGGGCGAACTATATGATCTCTACTCAGTCGATGGTAGCTGGGCTGGCGCGATAAATGATCAGGATGTGAACAAACTGCCTTTAGAGGATGTAATTTGGCTAAAGGGTCCCGCAGGTTCTGTGACGGTTCATAACTGNTGCATGGTCCACGGCAGTTACCCTAATGATTCTCCTAGGGTTCGCCCACTGCTTCTTCAGACCTATTCTGCGGTAGATTCGTACCCCGTTAAAGGCCTGGGAGCTAATGGTGTGCTTGGTCCATCCGGTGGCTGCGTTATTGGTGACGATTCGCCGCAGCTGTTGACGGTAGATGGAAGGACCATGCATGCGGCCCCAGACTGGTCTGAAGCTCCAACCATCTTTGGTTCACAGCAGAAAGAGAAGAANGCATCGCGTTCCTNNATAACAGGAACAGGGCGAAACCAGCAGTACCCGCTTTAGTGAGGCGTCTGAGGCTNACAGGACGTTGGCGGTGATAGGAGTCTCTGTAGTTGTCCTGTTACTCCCTAAAGAGTTAGGCGGATTGTGCCCGNTACTATTTGCGAACCTCTTGAGAGGTTAACCTCTTGCGTGAATTTTGNCTTTGCTCAGGATGTTGCTAGCTAATTCCGATCTAGTGAAGTTGCCTTCTTTGTAGGGTACTTTTTCNTGTCCCACTGTTAGCATCTATCTTTCTTGCTTATTGAAGATTACGAGAGACTGGAANGTTTGACTTGAATGACTGAACGCAAAGAAAAGATGGATTTGCTCGGGTCAAGCTTCCTCATTGGTTTCAGTATTCTGCTAGGTCTTAATCAGGCTCTAATCAAGCTCGTTAATGCGGGGTTTTCCCCGTTGTTTCAGTCTGGTTTACGGTCTGTCTGCGCCTTTCCTATTGTCTTGCTCATCGCTTTGATGTGGCGTAGACGATTATCTATCACCGATGGTTCCTTGCCCTGGGGAGTATTGAATGGCCTGCTCTTCTGCGCGGAATTTGCTCTGCTGTTTATAGCGCTAGATTATACAACCGTTGTTAGAGTCAGTTTGTTTTTCTACGTTATGCCCGTATGGGTTGCTATAGCAGCTCATTTTTTGATACCTGAGGAACCTTTGAATAGAAACAAGGTTATAGGCCTAGGCTTGGCAGTTCTCGGAATCATATTCGCATTTTCTGGTGATTTGGGTGACGCTCCTGATAATGCTTGGATTGGCGACCTGTTTGCGCTTATAGGTGGGATCTTTTGGGCTTCCATTACTTTATTAACTCGATTGAAGTTACAGAGCGTAACTTCAGAGATGAACTTGCTTTACCAACTTGGTGTCTCTGCGTTGATTCTTACTTCGGTGGCNCTGATTGTCGGCNCGCCGATACGTGAACCTGACATGACTATAATGATGATCTTTGGTTTTCAGGTTGTAGCGATTGTTTCGGTAGGTTTTTTGATGTGGTTTTGGGTTNTATCTGTTTATCCAGTATCCAANATGGCCTCTTTCAGTTTGCTTGCACCAATTTTTGGTGTCTTTTTTGGTTGGGTGATATTTAACGACCCGGTGACACCTGCTCTGGCANTGTCGCTGCTTATGGCAGGTATTGGCATTTATCTTGTTAACAGGCCAGAGTCTTAGTTATTTAAGGTGCCGGGTGCAATAGAAGTATCATCTGGCTCCTGGATCGGCATCATGAATTTTTCCCATAGTGAAGGTTCTCTTGGACCGGTACCGGCTTCAGAGATCAGAGTATCTAGGAAGGTNCCAAAGACTCTATCCCAAATAATTGCGCTGCAACCGTAGTTGGTGTTGCTTTCATCCAAGTTTGCGGAGTGATGGCAGATGTGGTGACGATTGGTGGTGAAGAGCCAGCCGATGGCATTAGAGTTCAGTCTGATATTAGAGTGGACAATCGAGGTTTGCGTTACAGTAAGAATNGAGGCGCCTGCAGCAGCTACGCCCACCCCAAAAGTCAATTCAACAAGTAATGAAGGTAGTAGTATAAAAAAATACTCGAGTGGATGATTTAGGCCGAAGTTTAGAGCATTCAGTTTTTTGAATGAATGATGTGCTCCGTGCCCGGACAAACGCCAGACCCATCTCCAACGATGTTCGGNCCGGTGCATCCAGTACCAGATAAATTCGCTCACAAAAAAGACTAGCAAGAGTTGGTTCAGTATGGGCCAGTCATGTGGCCAGATATCTAGCCCTACTGCATTTCTGAGCGCCGCAAGAGGGGTGGTCAACCATTCTACGTAAAAGCGTCCAACCGCAAGAGCAATAAGCGTTAAGCAGTAAACCAGAAATACATTGAGTGTTTTCTGGCGAGCATGGATGATCCATTCGGGCCGAGCCGGGAGATAATGCTCGATGACTCCCAGGAATAGTTGGACGCCGACGATGACATAGAGATAGGTTAACTCAGACAAAGGGTCGGCGTACCAGATGCCGATAGCCAAGAGTATTAGCGAAGGCTGCAATCCGTAGTAAATCAGAAGGTTGAACTTCCTNATTATTGTTTAAGGACTTCAATTCGCATGAATTCTTCAGCTGATTTAGCTACTGTCTTAGCGCATATCTTTGGTGTAAGGCCTCCAGCAAACATATCAAGGCAGGGTCCAGTCAGGATATGATCGCGTTCGTTCCTTATCCAGTTTANAAGTTTGTCAAAAATGGGTGGATCGTCAGCGGTAAATGTGACTTCAGTAACCTGTCCATTACTGATTTTCAGAATAAAGGTATCCGTAGCTATGTAGCCTAGCGCTAATCCAAAGTCATCGGTGACAGTTATTGAACAGGAGACAGCGTCCTTATTCATAACACAGGGGCGTCTGGTCTTGATAGAGTAGTTGCCACCTTCAGCCCAACCCTGATAATAGATTATTGATTGATGATCTCCATCTTCGGTGAGCAAAGCATTGAGTGCGTTCTGATCCCACGAATAAAAACTGGTAATAAATCTCTCGGCTATTTGTAGGGCNTTATCGTTGGCTGATATTGGCAGATTTGCGATTGTAATTAATGCAGTCATTAGCCATTTATAACGACTACTCATNTTTATCTTTCTCGATCTCCATGATGACCTCATCCATTCTGACCTGAGAGCCTGCTGTGGCGGCGATATGGTTAATCTTGCCACTGACGTCCGCCAGAATTTCATGTTGCATCTTCATCGCTTCAAGAACTGCAAGCCTGTCTCCTACTGTCACCAGATCGTGCTCCGAGACGAGAATGTCGAGAAGCTGGCCATGCATCGGAGCCCTGACGGTGCCGTCTCCATCAGTGATTGAGGCAGCACTTGAACGAGAAATATCAGTGAGGATGAATTGCCTTGTTGGAGTTGCCACGGTAATTGATCGAGTCGTTGCTNTGGTGTGGAAATATACCATGTGATAACGATCATCCAGATAAAGGCACATGCTTTCGCTGTCGCAGGCTGTTACCCGGGCTAAAGCAGCATGTTTACCATCTAAGCTGACATCATAAGAGCTTTTGTCCAGAGGGCGGACGATGACCGTTCGACCTTTACCCTTTAATTCATAGATATAGATGCTTTCTAGCAGNTCTGCCGTTGCCCAGTTTAATAGTTCCTCGTTGATTCCTAGGGACGCTGATTGCGACTCTTGATTGTCGGATAGAAAATGGGCTAAGGCGGCTAGGCAGATATCCTCATCCTGAGGTGGAGATTCAAACCCGGTCTCACCGTACTCATCGCCGATAAAAGCGGTCGTTGCCTGTCCGTCGATGAAATCGCTTCTCTCCAATGCGTCGATAAGAAAATCACGATTGGTCTGAAGTCCGATGATCATACTGTTCTGTAGGGCGCGTACTAAACGTCGTCGGGCAATTTCTCGATCGGCCCCATAGGCTATNACCTTGGCTATCATAGGGTCATAATAGGTTGAAACAGAATCGCCGCTAGCGACGCCCTTATCCACACGCACGTTGTCGCCTTTGGGTTCGACCCACAACTCGATATCACCTGTACTCGGCAGAAAGTCGGTGGATGGATCTTCAGCNTAAAGCCGAATTTCGATCGCATGCCCATCGAGCTCCACTTCTTCCTGAGGCAGGCCAAGGGGCAGCCCTTCAGCAACTCTGAATTGGAGTTCTACCAGATCTTTGTTTGTGACGAGTTCGGTAACCGGATGCTCTACCTGCAGTCGAGTATTCATCTCAAGGAAATAAAAATTCATGTCTTCAGCGAGGAGGAACTCAACCGTACCAGCGCCCTCATAATTAACGGCCTTTGCAGCGGCTACAGCTGACTCGCCCATGGCTTTCCTCAGCTCGGGCGTCATGATCGGGCAGGGGGCCTCTTCGATTACTTTTTGATGACGTCGTTGAACACTACAGTCGCGTTCGCCGAGATAGATGATATTGCCGTGGCTGTCACCAAAGATCTGTATTTCCACATGCCTTGGGCGAAGAACGGCTTTTTCTAAGATCAAAGTGTCCGATCCGAAAGCGTTGATCGACTCGGATCTAGCTGAATCAAGGGCCGCTTCAAAATTATCATCTTTGTCGACTAGCCTCATTCCGCGACCGCCGCCACCAGCGGCAGCTTTAATCATCAAAGGGTAGCCGATTTCCGAGGCAGCCTTGGACAAAGTCAAATTGTCCTGCTCTTCGCCCTGGTANCCTGNAATACAGGGTACTCCTGCTTTGATCATTGCTCGTTTCGCCTTTGCCTTGTCTCCCATCAGCTCAATTGCTTCGGGAGAAGGCCCAATGAAAATAATGTCCGCTAGGCCGCAAGCTCTTGAAAATTCGGCGTTTTCAGACAGAAAACCGTAACCTGGATGGATAGCATCAGCGCTACTATCCCTAGCAGCCCTGATGATTTTTTCAATATTCAGATAAGACTCGGACGGCGTTGGTTTACCGATAGCCAAAGCCTCGTCAGCACTTCTAACATGCATGGCATGCTTATCTGCCTCGGAGTAAACGGCAACGGTTTTGATACCCAGTTGCCTAGCCGTTCGGATGATACGGCACGCAATTTCTCCTCGATTTGCAATAAGCAGTTTCTTGATCTTCATCGTCACTGTCTGCTCCTAGGGTCGTGCAACGCCGAAACTGTTTGACTGTAAGCTACGCGATTCAGCTTCGCGACAAGTAGCTAAGCAGAAACCGAGTACCTTCCTCGTATCCCGCGGGTCTATTACGCCGTGACTGAGTAGTCGTCCTGCGCTGTAGAAGGCGTTCTCCTGACGTGAAAAGTGGGCTTCTACTTGTTGTTCGATTTCGTCTAGATCTGTATCTGTTAATGGCTTGCCTCTTCTTATTGCAGCAGCTTCGTTTACCTGGCGCATTGTATTGGCGGCTGACTCCCAGCCCATGACATTGGTCTGAGCATTTGGCCAGGCGAAAAGAAAATCAGGGTCGTAGGACATACCACACATACCATAATTGCCAGCCCCGTAACTCGCGCCAACATAAAGTGATAGTCGTGGCACTCGCACATTGGTCACGGCCTGAATCATCTTGGAGCCGTGTTTAATCATGCCCGCTTGTTCAGACTCGGTTCCTACAATATAACCGGTTGTATTGTGCAGAAAGATTAATGGGGTTCTAGATTGGTCGCACAGCTGGAAAAACTGTGTCGCTTTATTTGCACCGTTTGGATCTATTGGCCCGTTGTTGCCAATAATCCCACAGTGAAAACCCATAATACTTGCATGCAGGCAAACTGTTGCGGCTCCATACAATGATTTGAACTCCGAAAAATCCGAGTTATCGACTATTCGTGCAATCAACTCTCTGACGTCGTATGGTGTTTGGTAATTTAGAGGTACGAGTCCGGCTAGGTCATCCGTTGAATACCTCGGTGGTTGGTAGTCTGCTCCTGTATTCAGAGAAGCATGACGGTTCCAGTCCAACCGGCCCACTGCATCTCGCGCCATTTCGATAGCTTGTGCGTCATCCTCCGCCAGATACTCGATGACTCCTGAAACGCTGGCGTGCATTTCACTTCCGCCGAGTTCCCTCTCATTGACTTCTTCACCGGTGGCGGCCTTGACTAGTGCGGCGCCTGCCAGTGCGGCGAGTCCATTATTTTTTACACCGATCACGTAATCAGACATGCCGGGCATATATGCTCCGCCGGCAGTCGAGGGCCCATGAAGCACTGTGATGATTGGAATTCCTGTCGCGCTCATTTGAGCTAAATTTCTAAACATTGAGCCGGCCAAGATCCAATTTTCGACGGTGAAGCGCATGAGATCGGCGCCGGCACTCTCCACTAGATGAATGACAGGAAGTTTCTGACGCTTCGCGATCTCCTGAATACTTAATACCATTGCATTGGTTGTTTGCGTGTAAGATCCTGCCTTTATTCCACTGTCGTCAATCCAGACCAAGCAACGAATGCCTCTGACATAGCCGATGCCTGCGATAACGTTTGCGCCCGGAACACTTGTCTCTGAGTTTTCATCTTCCACAAGATAGTTAGCCAGGCTGTGTAATTGAAGAAAAGGCATGCCCGGATCAAGTAGGCGAGCTAGTCGGTCATGTGGGGGAATTTGTCCTCTATCCTCGAAGACTGGACGACGTTTATTGGACAGATCTACTGTCCTTTTCTCAAGCTGCCTGAGTCGATCGACTAGATCAANCATTTCCCTACGATTCTTTTCATAAGCTGGCGAAGCTGAGTTTAATTTGCTGGTAAACACTGTCACTTGTTTATTCCTGATTGATTTTTGCAGGGAGGACGAGGCATTGTTGGGTTTGCGAGAGCGATGGTCAATTGTTTTTCGGGTAAGTTGGCGGTCAAATAGGGTGACTTATGGATGGTGNAAGGGATTTCTATACTCAGCCTGAGGGTCAGGCNGAGGACCCGCCCAAAAACTGGCGAGAGGCGATACGTTATCTTGGTCCTAGTGTCATCATCTCTGCGACTATTGTTGGCTCAGGNGAGATTATTCTGACAGCTGGATTAGGAGCCGCTGTCGGATACGTGATGCTTTGGTGGGTGTTGTTTTCCTGTTGGAGCAAGTCCATCCTGCAGGCAGAAATGGCGAGATATATTGTTCTGAGTGGCGACACATATCTCCGCGCGCTCAACCGGATACCGGGTCGAATTCCGGGTCCGAGGAAAGATTTCGCCTGGCCTATTGGCCTTGGCCTTCTGGGGTTTGCTACCGGTTTAACAGGTCTAGGTGGTTTGATTGGCGGAGCGGGTCTTGCGGTCTCTATGGTTGTGNCAGAAATTCCGCCGCTCTATGCAGTGGGTTCACTTGCAGTGTTAGCAGCTCTGCTACTTGGAACCGGTCACTATCGAAGAATTGAAACGATCATGTTGGTATTCGTCGTGACGTTTACTGTCTTAACTGTGACTGGCGCAATTACAATGCAATGGAGCGAATTCTCTACTAGCATCTCAGATCTCGGTGCTGGTCTTTCCTTCGAATTTCGAATTGAGNTCGCTGTCCTGGCCCTCGCTGCTTATGGTTATACCGGCGTCAATGCTAGTGAGATCGCGCACTACACCTACTGGTGTATAGAGAAAGGTTATCCCGCACGTATTGGTCGTTACGATGGTAGTGAAGAGTGGTATGTCAGAGCAGAAGGTTGGCTGCGGGTCTTGCGTGCTGATGTTTGGATCACACTTTTTTTGCTCACATGTGCGACGATNCCATTCTATATCCTCGGCGCAGGCGTGCTACATCCATTAGGACAAACCCCTAGTGGCGGAGAGACGATCAGTGCTCTTAGTCATATGTTTACACAGACTTTGGGAGAATGGTCGATCTGGCCTTTTGCTGCTGGTGCGTTTGCCATTCTATTCTCTAGCAGTTTAGCAGGAGTTGCCGCCGGTGCCCGATTTATTCCAGATTATCTAATTGAACTGGGTTACCTTGACAGAGAAAGTCTGGTGACCCGTCAGGCGATCATTCGCTGGTATTGTCTGGGTGTTCCTTTNGTCGGCTTTGGTCTTTACGCAGGCTTCGAACAACCGGTCTTGATGGTAACAATTGCCGCATCTTATGCGGCCATAATGCTGCCGGTGCAAAATGGGATGACCCTCTATTTGCAGAAGCAACATCTGCCTGAGCGGGTCAGACCAGGCCTGCCTGCGCTTTGGTTTTTGCGTTTTATGTTCATAGTGCAATCAATATTGGCAGTAGCTGTGATTTATTTTGCTGTTCTCTAATCAATCGTAATCGCAATTTTTGCAAGGTATAAATGAATGAGAATAATTGGATCTAGGGTCTAAAGATGCTTGAAGGTAAACGGATCATTGTGACTGGCGCAGCTCGCGGTATGGGGGAAGCAACTTTGTCGGCTTATGTCGGGTCGGGAGCGAACGTAGTTGCTATGGATATTAATGAAAAGATGGGTAAAGCGGTTGTTGGGAAAATACATGAGACTGGTCCTGGTAGCGCTTTCTTTACTCATATCGATGTTGCGGATAAAAATAGTGTTGAACAGAGCTTTTCAAAGGCTGTTGCACTGTTAGGTGGTCTTGACGTCTTAGCACATCCCGCGGCAATCCAAGCTGCCTCCGGTGCGGTCGACGTGTCTGTTGAGCACTGGGACCAGATGTTCGCGGTTAATGTTAGGGGCACTATGTTAACGAACCAGGCGGCTTATCCGTATCTAAAGGCTGAAGGGGGTGGTGCTATTATTAATTTTGGTTCGATTTCGGGCCAGCGCGCTGAGCCCGGCGCGGTGGCATACTCTGCGGCTAAAGGAGCTGTGCATTCCTGGACCAGGTCGGCAGCAGCTAGCTGGGGTAAAGATGGCATCAGGGTGAATGCCATTCTCCCTGCTATGGCGACTCCTATGTACGAGGAAGCCATGAGCAAATTGTCAGAAGAGGCAACTACCGCTGCTTTTTGGATGAACCATCAGTCGATTGCTCTCGGTAATAAGTATGGTGATCCCTTGACTGATTTGGGTCCTGTTATGGTGTTCTTCGCTTCTGATGCTTCCCGTTTTATTACTGGCCAGTTGATTCCGGTTGATGGGGGACAAACCAATACCCGCTGATTAGTTAGCAACAAAAGCCATAGGATTATGATGAGAGATCATTTCGCTAAAAGCCTCAGCTAAGAGTTGGCTACGTTCAACGGCTGCGTTCCAGATTTCTAGCCTCTCGTTATTATCGTAACGATTGAAATCCTTGCGGTCGGGGATTTTCCCGCCTGGTAATTGCGCGAGATAATTTTCTGAAGGCGCTATTACAACGGTTCTGCTGAGCACTTCAGTAGATTGTCTTCGCCACGGTAAATTTTTGTCGAACCAGCCAGGGATAATGTGTTGGTTGAAATGAGGATAAAGCACCAACCCCGGGCCGGTCTGATTTTTAAAGTCGAAATGATAGTCAATTATTCCTCCATCCCAGTATCGCCCTGGCGGTGTTTCTTGATGGAGAGTTATTCCGCCCATGAGAAAAGGAATCGAGCCACTGGCAAGAAGAGCGGATCTCAGCAAAGATCCGCTCAAAGGCACATGCAGGGTGTCGAAGTCTCTAAAATTGAATGCGGCGGATGGACCTGAACTGAAAACAATTCGTTGGAAACCCAGTTCCAGCATTTTGCGATGAAGTAAGTTAGTGGCGGCGCTAGTCACCAAACCCAATGCGAGCAGCCAGTCATTTGCCCTGCCGTTTAGGCCTATGCCTCTGGCAGTCATAATATGAGTTCTGAATCTCGGATGATGGACTATGTGCTCGATGGTCTCGTCGGTAAGAAAACCGTCAAGGACCCAGTTACATAAACCGTCCACGATCTCTTCGCGAGATCTTTTATCATTTCTATCCCAGGTCTGACTGAGATACCTGTTCTGTAATTGTTCCAGCGCTTGGGAGGGGTCTGGAGAAGCTAGAGCTGCATGACGCCAGCTTCCAATCGAGGAGCCATATAATTCCATAGGATGATGGCTCTTCGCTAGAAACTCAGAAAAGAGAAATTTGTCTAGATGTGCAATCCCTAGCAACTTAGCGCCGCCTGAGGCGCCAACCAGGGCGGCAAAGAGTTCGGGTTGCCAGCCATCACGCTGCAGATAGAACTTAGCCTCATCGCCTAACATTACGGTGAGTGGGAATGTCATCACGTATAGCTGGCGGTAAAGTGGACTGGCTTATCGCAGCCTTTTTTGGCTACTAGATGATTTTCGTGGTTACGCAAGATTTGAACCCATTTCAACAAAATATGGGAGGGTCAACTTTTTGGCATGTGAAAAAGTAACTGAGGTTGCCAGTTTCCTCGGAAGTCCTGCGTGTCGCCAAATAAACATGCAGGTTCGTCATCTAACGGAGTAGTCTTTTCGTGGTGGACGACATCATCTTTAAAGCGGTAGGTATCGATCAGGAAGGTTCGGAAGTCTATCAAACTAAACCCTGGCCAGTGGTCTCCTCTAATGGTCCCGGCGTTAATTAATTTGAGATTAGTGAAATGTATAATTGTCTTAAAATGCATGTGACCATTAACTACAAATTGATACTTGTTTGACGCGATTATCGCGTCCAACTCCTTACTTCGTTCAGCAGGCATGCGCTCGGTGCCAGGCCAGACTTTTCTCAGGTCATTGTTGCCAATGCCATGACAAAGCAGGAGTGAACCTGCAATGGTGTTGATGGCTAATTGCTTTGGTAGTTGAGTAAGGTACTCAATAGAATTTCTATCTAGATTTGCACGCAGGTGGGCATTTGGGACATGCCTCGCCTTTTCCTCGAGACACCAGCGATCATGATTGCCTTGGACAACGCGAATGTTGTGTTTAGTGAGAAGATCGATGCATTTGTCGGGATTACCGACGCCATCAACAATATCTCCCGTACATAGAATGCTATCAACACCTTGTGTTGTTAGAAAAGCAATTGCAATCTCGAGTCGTCTGTTCTCGGCATGCACATCCCCAATGACACCAATGCGACGATCAGCCATCCCAGGATCCATTTGGATGCCAAGGGTCATGATCTGGCATATTGGTTACATCGATAACCGTGTCATCGACGTGAGACTGATGATTAATGTCATAGTGGCCAATCCGATAGATGGAAATGCACAATAAAAGCGAGATGAAAATTAATGGTAGACCGGCAACGATACTCAAAGTCTGTATCGAACTCAGGCCCCCATCGTCGATAAAAAGAATGGTGATGGGCATCAAGCTTAGGGCGCCGGCCCAGAAAAGCCTATTCCAACGGAGCGGCTCGTCTTCGACCTGTTTCTGCACAACCGAAGCTAGAATGTAAGAAATTGAGTCGAAAGTGGTCGACAGAAATACGACAGCGAGGATGGTATAGAGACTAATAACCATCCACTTCATCGGTAAGCTTCCGAGAATGGCAAAGATCGCGGCGTACTGCGATTCGGATTTAAGAATGCTTATGACATCCACTTGACCAGTCAATTGCAGGTGCAGTCCGTAGTTGCCAAGGATCATGAAGAAAATTGCGCACCCGAAGGATCCGAAGAAAAGAGCACCGATGATCATGTTGGCGACAGTCCGCCCCCTNGATATTCTGGCAATGAATAGGCCGATGGTCGGNGCGAANGCCAACCACCAGGCCCAGTAGAAAANCGTCCAATCTTGAGGGAAAGTGGTGTCGGCAAAGTCGTTCAGCCCNCCAAATGGTTCAAGATAAGCTGACATGGTAAAAAAATTGCTGATCATCTTAGCAAATGCAGATAGGGAAGCTTCTGAAATAAAGACCGTCGGACCAACTATAAAGACGAATACGAGCAATATTGCTGCCAGGATCAGATTCAGATTGGAAAGGGTTTGAATCCCCCGCTTGATACCACTATATGCGCTGGCTCCGAAAATAAGTGTGGCGAATAAGAGAACTAGTGCTTGCATAGTGGTGCTTTTTTCGACGCCTAGTAAAAGGTGCAGCCCTTCGTTCAGCAAAGGAGCACCTAACCCAAGGGTGGTTGCCCCACCGCCTAGCATCCCAAAGACAAACAGCACGTCAACAAGTTTGCCCCAGAAACCTTTTACATGTTTCTCACCCAGAACGGGGACAAGGGCTTCTGATAATTTGAGAGCTGAATTACGCCTGACGTGATAAAAATAGGCAATGGGTAGAGCTGGCACTAGATAAATGGACCAGGCGATCGGACCCCAGTGAAAAGCGCCGTAAGCGGCTGCCCAGCTGGCAGCCTCCGCGCTATATCCCTCGATCAAAAAAGGAGGCGATTGGTAGTAGTAGGCCCATTCTATGGGCGCCCAAACCATTATGCCGATACCAATGCCAGCGCAAAAAAGCATCGCCGCCCAGGAAACTGTCTTGAATTCGGGGGTAGAGCCAGGCGGTCCTAAATGAACCTGACCTATCTGGCTGAAAGCGATATATATCATGAAGAGAAATGAACCAATACCAAGCGCAACATAGGCTACGCCAAAATTGTCTACAACAAATTCTCTGGCGTGATTTACCCAGACCGATCCCATTTCAGGCCAAACGATAAGTGGTATCGTAACGCTGAGGAGTAGGCCCAGAGAGCCAAAAAAGGTAGGTTTGTCGATAACCGTAAAATTCATAATTTCGTGCTTATTCTTCGTGAGTTANGGGCCTTATTGAGAAAATTGCTCAAAGTGTCTTTGCTTGACTTTGTTAGAGCTTAAAAAGTCCNTGCAGGTCTTAACAATTTCAACTTATTGTTTGGAAGTTGTAACCGAATAGTTCCAAGTCTCCTTTGTAATAGCCAGCGACGATTTCTTGCAATTCNTCATCATAATAATTTCGATAATCAGCATGTGCTGAGGANTTGCGTTTATTAAGATGTGTTATCGGTAGTCCGAGGTTGGACATGANAGAGTCGATGGATTCTTGTAGGTCTTCGTAGCGGCCGATATAGTCGAGGCCAAGTTTGTTGTTGGCGTCGACCAGCTGATGCAGTTGTGGTCGAACAAGGACGCGATTTTTAAACTTTGGCCTTCGTAAGGCAGCTTTCATCCACCCGATGGGATTTGATCTAAATTCATCATTGCCCCTGTTTAAGAACGAGCAAACTGAAATGAAGCGATCAAAAGGATTACGGACGATCGCGAACTTATAGTAAGTCTCCCAGATATCTGTCGTTAGAAGCTGGCGGATTTCTCTTACGGAAATGTGTCCATGTCCTATTTTTGCAATAGCGTCTATGGGGGCTAGTTGTCGGCCGTTTAGGACCTGCTGCTCCCAATCATCAGCCCCTAAATGTGCGCGTAATACCTCCCGTGCTGAGTGCGTGCCAGTGCGCGGAACGGCAAAGAATATAAATTTTTTGGAGTGTGAAAGAATCAAAATTAATTTATCGGGTAACGGAGCATTACCTCTGGTCCCAAAGCATCTGTTAAAGGCTTAAGATGATTTTCGAAGTTTCGCCATTGTTCCAGAGCCGTCGAAAATATGGGCTGTCGAACCTGTTCTGAACTGGGAGTTCTGATATTTCGTTGTGTTTTGTGATATTCGAGGCAGGCTTGCTCGAAAGGAAGGTCTAGGAATTCAAGCATTCGCTTTACCTGGCCTTCAAGATCTGCGACGACATCCTCATGTTGCACGCGTAAGATAAAGTCTGGCAGGACCTGATCCCAATGGTCCATAAGATCAACGTACGTCTTGTAGTAAGTTCCAATGTCATCCAAGCTGTAAGTAAATTCTTGACCTTCAGCAAATAATTGTTTGAAACCGCTGAAGCAGCACGCCATAGGATGACGCCTTGCATCTATGATCTTTGCGTTGGGAAGAATCAGCTTTATAAGCCCTATGTGAAGGAAATTATTGGGCATTTTATCGATGAAGTGAGGTGCTTTCTGCCTATAGACCCGTGTGTCCTGGAGATATTGATCGCCGAACCTGGCAAGGTAATCAGCGTCAAGCTCCTGAAGTATTTTGGGGTATTGAGGTTCCTCGCTATCAACCGGCGCTGCCCGACCTCGAAGGCGACGGGCTAGACTAAGAATGTTTGGTAATTCTAGTGTCCCGTCGATCTGAGAATGGGAGGCAAGAATTTGTTCGAGCAATGTGCTTCCTGCCCTGGGCAATCCGACTATGAANATAGGATCAATCGCTGGATTCCCAGCGCCATTTCGTTCTTCAAACAGCTCTGCAGAGCAGATTGATTTTTGACGTTCTGCGCGTTTGATCACGTNTGGTATTTGGTGCTGTAAGAGGCTGTGTTTGATTGCGTTGCCACGTTGATAGTGACTGAAAGCCTGGTCAAAGTCGTTCTCGTCCTCATAAGCTTTGCCAAGAGCAAAGTGCATGTGAACTTTATCGATTTCTGAGGTTCTTTCGTTCGCCACATAATGATTCATATGAGCAATTTCATTTTCATTGAATCGATANGTTTTTGTATTGGCCAGACTCCAGAAGGCGTCTCCGTAATCAGGGTTAAGCCGGTATAAGTTTTGGTATGCTGTGATTGCAGCAGTTAGATCGCCTGACGTTTTTTGGGCGTGTCCAAGCAATAGATAAGTGTTTTTGAGATTGTGTTTTTTGTTAATGAGTTGTTGATAGATGTCTATGGCACCGTCAGTGTCGCCAATGCCAAGACGAGTTGCACCGTGCAGTAATTTGAATTCGAAATTCTCAGGGTAGGCGTCGAGCAATTCTTCTGCGACTTTGTCGGCCTTTTCGAACTTTTGACGTTTCAGTAGTATGTTAGCGAGATCAAATCGTGCGCCAACGTGTTCGGGTTCGAAGGCCACAGCACTTTCAAGAAAAAATTCGGCATCATCGATAATCCTGGCGCGATCAGCGACTTCTGCCAGTAGTCGTAACGCTTCAACGTGCTGTTTATTCGATCTAAGGAATTTACGACANATTTCATCGGCCGTCTGCAGGTTGTTCTGGTTAAGAGCACTTTTTACTGCAACGAGGGCCTTGGGAAGCGCTTCAAGTTCTCTGACTCTCTGCTNAGCTATTTGCTGATTTACAGTATCGCCTACCATTCCGTATAACTTCGTTAGAGGCTGCCAACTGCTGAGCATCGCAGGGTCTAGCCGAACGGCTTCCGCATAACCTTCTATAGCTTTTTCCGCATCTTTCGCAGCGACATGGATGTGCCCGATTTCTTGGTAGCTTCGAACATGATGTGGGTTAACTCTTAGCAAGGTCCGCAGAACATCGATGGCCTCTGTTCTCTTACCTGTGCTTCTGTGACAAACCGCGAGAATGTATAGCGCTGATTGATTAGTCCGTAGCTCTGGACTTCCTTTTTCGAGGCANGAGACNGCTGCCTCGAATTGACCTTGTTTAGCCAGTTTTTCCGCTTCTTGGACGATGCGGGTGTCTTGATCANTCATNCTAATAANNAGTCTAACAGCTCAGATCATGTTTANGAGGATTGTCATAATTTGTTCTCGGGTAAAAAAAAGGCGAGCCGTTTGGCTCGCCTTTCCTTTACTGAGCTATTGCTTCGACTAGTTGAAATCGTAGCTTAGACGAATACCACCGGTGAGTGGGCGATTCGTCGATACTGTGGGAACGTAATCGAAAGTTGATATATGAACAATCGCTTCCTCATCATTAACGTTGTCGACAAATAGCTCTATTCCAAGATTATCGAGCTGTATACCGACTGCTAGATTGATCAAGGTGTACGCTTCTTGGACGTAACGGGCATTCTTAAAGAACTGGCCATCTGGTGTCAGGCCAATGGAGTCAGGCAGGGCTGTCGCCACCGAGCTTGAACCAAAGGTCCCACTATGTTCCTTGATCTTTAATCCCGTGCGTTGACCATAAATGCGTGTGGCTACATCCTCCGCCAGATAGGCGTTGCCAATGATTCCTGCAAAGCTGTCATCTGTGCGAGCAACGGCCACCTGGACGTAGGCATCAGCATCGAGAGCTTCGACTCTAAAGTCATACCTTGCTCTGATGTTGAACGAAAAGTCTCCAGTGTAAGGCAGCTCGCTTCCAACTGGGGCGGCTATTCCCTGCAATTGAGGGTTTAGGCGAGTGATTTCNGAATCCACCCAAGCCAGNGCGCCTGATATAGTCAGGTTTTCGGTAGCCAGCCANGTAAAGTCTGCATCTATTCCTCGAACTTCGGCGTCACCGACGTTCTCGATAAAGACNAAGAAGGCAACGTTAGAAGGGTCGAATCGGGTGGTCTGCAGATCTTCAATTTCCGAATCATAATAAGTTGCATTCAGTCTTAGACTTCCGTCGAAGAAGTCTCCCTTAACGCCAATTTCGTAGTTGGTCATTTCGTCCGTAAGCGCTACAGCTGGTACGAAGTAACCCTCAAACGGTCCACTTTGATTGGCAGAAAAATTCCCTGCATTTCGATTGGTAACAGGCGGCCTAAACCCCTCTGACCAGGTAGCAAACAGCATGACATTGTCATTTATGTGCCAGTCTGCAGCTATCCGNGCGATGGTATCTGATTGGTTAAGCACGCCATCTGCCCCAAGGCCTTTTGCAGCTATAACAGCACCATCCACACCGTTTACGAAACCGGTGCCGCCAATATTTCGAAGTCGCTGCGTTACGTGGTTGTCGAAGGAGTTGCCGTCACAACCAATCGTTCCATCAGGTCGGACACCTTGGGTTGGCCCTGCAAAAGTCGCCGCTGGCCCAAGTCCTGAAGGATCCACGTTTTTGCAGAAGAACGAAGAACCAGTCGCTCCCTGGAATTCGAAGTCAAGGTCGTAGTCTCTTGCCCCGACTCTTACAGAAAAGTCATCTGTTATTCTCCAGGTGATTTCTCCGAAGTAGGCGAACTGTTCTTCTTTTCGTGTAAAGTCATTAACAAATATTGTTGAAGCTGACCTTGGATTGGTGTTCCCGACGCCTTCTCTGGGTATGCCAGTCGTAATACCACCACCGCCGCCAGGTGTAACTGCAACGTCAAATCCGGCATCTACAGCACCGTCATATTGGAAGGCTCCGGTAGAATTAGTCTCTATGTCATCGATGAATACTCCAGCCGTGAAGCTAAGCGTTCGATCAGGGTCACTGGAGATACGGAATTCGTGTGACGTTCTCTCATTTTCGGTGTTATCGACGTACCTTTTTGTAAAGTCGTGAAGGACCTGCGCGCCACCAGCTGTATAGGAGAAGGGAGATCCAAGATAGTACGCTTGGTACCCGCCGCCGAACGTGTATAGCGTGTAGTCAGTGATGTTAAAAACATCACGATCAAGGAAACCACCAGTGTAGATGATGTCAAGCTCAGCTATACGACCAGTTACGGTCCAAGTGGTTAACCCGAAGTCGTCTTCAAGNCGGTCCGGTGAATAAAGTTGTGACTGATCCTCTTCTCTTACTGGGCTGTATTCCCAAGTTCCGCTTGTTTCTAGCTCTTGTTCAGTGTGTTGAACGAGAACATTCCAATCGTCGCTAAGATCCCAGGAAAGGCTGACTCGCCCGCCCCTATAAGTTGCCTCATTCCAATCTTCTTCAGTTAACGCGCTGTTGTCTGAGCGTATAACCTCCGCTGTAGGTGAGATGGTCGATGCACTGCTGATTTGGTTTCTGTTTATGACTTGGATCANATCAAGATCGTTGTCGTTCCAGCTGCCAGTAACGTTGTCTATCCATCCGCCCTGTTCGTCGTTGTAGACGACTACCCTAGCCGCGAGATTGTCCGTAAGGGGAATGTTTACGAATGCTTCAATTGACGCACTTTCATCGCCACCTTTTGTTAATCCCATGGTGGCATCGATTCCACCGAAGAACTCCCCCTGCTCGGGCTTGTTGGTGATAAGCCTCATGGTTCCAGACTGAGAGCTGGCGCCGAAGAGAGTGCCTTGGGGTCCAGGTAGAACCTCCACTCGATTAATGTCGGCGGCGTAAACATCTAAATTTCTAGCGCCGAAGGATACTGGTTGTTCGTCAAGGTATAACGCAACCTGAGGAGCGGAACCTTGTACAGACGATACCGTGGTATTTGACTGCTCGGTAGCGACACCACGGATATAGATTTCGTTTCGGCCGGGCCCTCGACCCTGTTGGGTAACGTTTGGCAAGAACTTGATGTACTCGTCAAAAGTCGACACACCGAGTTGCTCCATAGCCTCGCCGTTAACGGCCTGAACCGCTACGGGAATATCTTGCATACTCTCGGCACGCTTGGTGGCGGTGACGATAACTTCCTCCAGCTCAGCGGCCTCAACGGCTATTGCGGCCTGAGCGAGTATTACCCCCGTAATCGCCTGGCTTAGCTTAGTTTTTCGGATCATTACTATCTCCCGTNGAATTCGTAAACGATTTTTATTTAAATTTAAAAGTTCTTCTGATTGCTCGGTATTTTTTATTCTTATTGGACGCGCTTTGGTCTACCCCACTAAAGACCATAAGACAGCCACTCACGTCATTTAAAGGATTCGACTGTTAAGTTATTTCAGCCGTTTATCTAGCTCCCCGCGCAAATTTCGGAGGAATAATAAGCCCCCAAGCGATAATAGTAACGCAATATGCTTGTGACTTGTAGGGATGGTAATAGGAGCACTAATCCCCGATGAAATCCTGGAAGTGTTCGCTTGCCAGTGCAGGGCGCAGTAATCGCTGTATGATTATCGGGTTGACACCGACGTTATTGCTGGAGGTTACNAGCGCGCGCCGCTCAGGGTAGAGTTTATTTTGTGTTCGGTCCAGTAGCTCTCGATATTTGGACCAGCCCATAGGGCCCTGTCCATACTCATACCAGATTTCGCGCCAATCGCGTCCTAAATCCAACAACAACGCCTCGTAGTAACTAATTACTTCGTCAGCGTTGTTGGGACAGTCCTTAAAATCCCTAATTATTTCATGGGCGATAGCTTCAAGCTCTCCGGGAGCCATTACCGGAGCGATATTGTATTTTTCTAGTCTTAGGGATGCGGGTTCATTCTNTTTGTATGGTACTGAAATCAATTCGCTTTCATTAGTCTGTGCCTCTTCTACCATACGCCNGAAGCGAGACGAACCTGAGAGATCGATAACTAGATGGATTCGGTCCGCTGTGCTGCTGTTTACTACCTTGTGCCAACGCCATGAGTCGAAAATCCAACATTCACCCGGCTGCATGTGGAGTGCTTCGTGGCCGCAGTGGAATATCACATTAGGGTTGGTGACGATGGGAATATGTATACGTAATCGACTATACCAGTGATAATTAAAATCGACGTGATGTGACACTTCACTGTTACCTGCCAAACGCATCAGTCGGGAGCGGCTGAGTACTTCATTGAAATTTGCCATGATTTGACGGTGATAAGGGAGCTTGGCTAGGTGCGGTGTTTCCTCCATTTTTCCACCAAAGGCGTCGTGATCACTGCCCTTGTGGGAGACCAATGCGACTGCAGAGTTGCCTACCATTCCTGAAGGGTGCCCCATCCAGTCGGAATCGCTTAATGATCTAAGCTCTTCTCTCAGTCGGTCCGTATCGAATGCGAATGGTAGTTNTATAAATGGTACAGGTAAGCGCATTTGTACATTTTAGCCGCGAATGCAGCCTATATGGAATTTGGTATGCATCTTTCGGAGTTTGTTTTCCTCAGCGTTGATCCGTAAGACGATTTTCGTGATTATGAGATAAGTTTCGGAGTGTAATGGTATGGAAAAGAGTGAGTTTTATCGAGAAGCCAGGGATGATATCCCTGGGCCTTTGGCAGGTGTGCGGGTCCTGGAAATTACAACAACTTGGGCAGGGCCCATGTGTGGCAATGTCCTCGCAGATTTTGGTGCGGATGTTATTAAAGTTGAAATACCCGCCGGTGATGTAGGAAGGGGTATTTTCCCGGCTATACCGGGTACCGACATAGGTTTTGCGCATGCCACCGTGAATAGGAACAAACGGAATCTCTGTATTGATATCAGAAAGTCCGAGGGCCTTGCGATCTGTCAGGAGTTGATCAAACGCAGCGATATTATGCTGGAAAATTTTAAAGTTGGTACGATGGAGGGCTATTCTCTTGGCTATCAGCAGGTCAAGGAGATCAAACCTGACATCGTATATATTTCAATAACCGGTTGGGGTCAGTTTGGGCCGCGTTTTGCTGACGCGGGTTACGATCCTTTGGCTCAATCAGCATCTGGGTTTCTGTCCATCAATGGATCGCCTGATGGACCGCCAACGAAGGCAGGAACATTCTTGGCTGATGATCTTGGCGGTTTGCATGGCGCGCTTGGCGCTCTCGCAGCACTTCGACACAGGGATCAGACAGGAGAAGGTCAGCACGTCGATATAGCGTTGCAGGACGCAATGTTATTTCAGAGTAATGGNATGCCGACCCTGGGAGCGATGGGCGTGGCTCCCGGTCGGAACGGTAACGAATTTGGTTTTGCGGTTCCCGCGAATGTATACGAGTGCAATGATGGGCCGCTATATCTTGGTGTTTTGCTTGATGCCCATTGGAAGATTCTGGCGGATATTCTNGGNCAGCCAGACTTGGCTGAAAATGAGGCCTTTGCGACAGGAGTGGATAGGGCTCAAAACAGGGATATCTGTAATATGATGGTCNCTGAATGGTGTGCAGCACGAAGTCGAGAAGAGGCAATGGCAGCGTTGGTGGAGCGAGGCTTGCCCGTTGCGCCGGTCCAGACCTTTGTTGAGGCTGCACAGGATCCGCATGTTCTTGAACGTGATATGTTGCAAAAAATTGATATGCAGGGTGTGGATGTGCCCATTACCGGTCCAGCGGCTAAGTTCTCTCGAACGCCAACTCGTGTGCGTACTGCGGCTCCGGATCTCGGACAGCACACTGAAGAAATACTGGAAGAAATCGGCATGAATGCCGCTGATCGCCAAAAACTAAAAGACGCAGGTATTGCGGTCTAGAGTTAAGACTTAGATTGACAGGTCTTTCAGGTTGTAATTTTTGATTAGCTTTTCCCAGTTTTCGGGAGTATGGCGAAGTTCATCCTCTCTCCCTGTCATTGGTTGATAGTGGTACGCAGTCTCATTCGGGTAAAACTTAGTTCTCGCATCTATTGCGACACTAATGACCTTGGAGCGATCATCGATCCTTTGCTCGTCATAAAACGTATCAGATGTTTCGCTTAATGCTCCTTTTGCACCCAGTACAGAACTCCTTCTATGAAAGCCAAATGTTAGGGATACGCGTTTATCTGTCGATGTATTCGCAAATGAACAGTGCAGCGCCTGCCGATTAACAATGGTTACATCGCCAGCTTTAGCATGCAGGGGTACCGCATCTGGTAGCTGCTCGGAGCCATGTTCTGCAACCAATTGTTTAATATTGAGCTTGCCGGCTTTGTGGGTGCCAGGTACGACCCACAGNCAGCTTTGCGCGGAGGTATCATAAAGTTGAACCTGAAAATTAAAGCCATGGATNCCTTCGTCCCATTCTGGCGAGTCCCANTGGGTTACGCCATCTTGATGCCAGGAAACCGAGCCNCCGACACCNGGTTGCTTAACGAAAATTGCATCATTGTACGGCACAAAATCGTCGCCGTTGATTGATGCGGCTATTGACAATAAGTCTGGGTGCCCATAGAGACGCAAACCAGAAGCCATAATCTGGCACATCCCTCCCATTAGGAAGACGACCTTCCGGGGTGCGTTACTCGGGGCCTCAGGTTGGATCATCTGTGTTTGGTGTCGTCCATTCAGAACATCAGTTCCGCCCCAAGGATCAGACAGAGGTTTTATTAACGAGTAGACCGAGCGATCAAATTGCTGACCGAAAGCTGGGCGTCCCCGGTGGTCAACACTTGCGCCATTATCTATAGGGGCGCGATCGAGCAGGTCATCCATATCTCTCTGAAGCACATTGATTTCTGATTCCTCAATCATATTCTCGAAGACATAGAATCCGGTACGCCAAAATGCCTCTAGGATGTCAGATGTTAAGGANCCATCTCTTTGGAATCGGACAGGCCCCCGATTGCCCAGCGCCCNAGCCCTTGCGAGACCTGCATCGATGTAGNCCTGCTGACTCTCCTGATATTTCGAGATTGANATGCTGTTCACTGCTGTAGCTTTTGATCNTAGAGGTAGGACAATACTACATTCGTGAACATCAGCCTGTCGACAGCTTAGCATTGCATTTGCTGCTTTATTGCAGGATATTCGCCATCGTCTTCGTTGTTTATAACCTTGATAACAAAAAAGCTTGAGTAGATCGATGGGATAACAAGATTGTCCTTAAAAGGTTTTAGCTTGTAGAAATAGCAAGTTACTAGAATAACTCTGGATTATGATTAGGATCGATAATTAGCGTTTCGTGCCTTAATGAATGATGAGAATAAGTGATTTGGGTTGATGATTAGATTTACTGATGAACACGTCGCTCAATGGCGAGAAGATGGCTTCTGCGTTATTGATGATTTCTTTTCCAGCGAAGAGATAACACCGTTGGTAGCTGATTTCGAATCTCTATATCCAGCACAGCCAGAAGATGCCCGGGAACCTGTTTACATGGACCCTGAAGCAGATGATTACGCGGTGGCCCGACGTTCTCAATTCAGAAATATTCATAGTCTGCCTTATGATGGCGGAATCGAACTAAATATGATTTCGCTACATCCGGCTCTGATTCGTTTTGCGCAGGCGCTGCTGGGTGTCGACGATGTGCTTTGTTATCAGAGCCACACTTGGGCTAAATTCACCGGTCAGACCGACTATGAGCAGGATTTCCATTGTGATTTCCATAACCACACGTTAACGGTTCCGTCGGACGATCATGCTAGCCGAACTGTAGACTTTATCTTGTACCTAACCGATGTTACCGAGCAGAACGGTGCCCTGCGTTATGTTACTAAACAAGATGTCGTGAAGGCTCTTGGTCGATCAGCTTTGGCTGCTTATACGGATGAAGAGCAAGAGCGACTTCGTCGTTACGAAAAAAAAGTGGAGGTGCCTGCGGGAGGAATTCTTGCTCATGGGATTGACACAATGCATCGCGGCGCGAATCTCCTCGAGCCGGGCGGGCGACGTTTCACCATGACTGTTGGATATAAGGCCGCAGGTAATGACAATATTCAATACCACGTTTGGCAGACGGGAGCTGATAAGGACTGGGGAAAAATCATTAACCAAGCGTCGCCGGAACAGTTGACTGTTTTGGGGTTTCCTCCACCTGGTGACAAATTTTGGTCACTTAGGACTTTGAAACTCACTCAACGACGCTGGCCCGAACTCGACATGAGCACTTACTTCTCCGCGGCGAGCACTGAACTTTAGGGTACCTCGGCTCCTTCGAAAGCAAGTTGCTCACGATATAGTCGCTCTAATCTGCGGACTTCTGTCTTAAACCCTTGAGGGTCATAGAAAGTTTTAGCTGAGTAGGCTTGGCCGGGCTTGTATTTGCGAGCCAGTCCATATTGGCTGCCGTGAGCTGCAACCCAGATATCCACCCGCATATCTCGCTGCCGGTTGAATGTTAGCGCGAAATCTCTCGCAACACCCCTATAAGTTGGATTGCCCGAGAGCCTTTTCCCCTGGTTGATAGTTCCCATATTGGCGACTAGAACTCGGTAGTCTCTGCCATCTTCCCTGACAATCATCGAATAGCTTGCGCTTCCTGCTGTATGACCTGGATGATGATGAGTCTTNAGGNTTGTATTTCCGAGTTTGATCTCNTCACCGTCGNTAAGCTCACCGTCGACGGTTACTGGCGGGAATCTGAAGTCGAGACAGTGTCCGAACTGGGCATCGCTTACGCCGCCATCAAGGAGAACAGGTGTGTCTCCTGGCGTCGCCAGCATTTGTGCGCCGGTCAGGANTTTGATTTCAGCTAGGGCGGCAGCATGGTCGAAGTGTGCTTGGGTTGTCAGCAAAANCCTGATGTCCTGAAATTCTAATTCAAGTGCAGCGATATTAGCCTTTATCCAATGNGTAGAATCCTCTAGTCCAGTATTTATAAGGATATGGCCCTCGTTCGTGGTAATCAGAAAAACACCCAGGTCTGCAGCACCAATCGNGTAAAGGTTTCCGATTACACGATGCGCCTCGTAAGGTTCCGTCCAGCCAGATGGCAATGCTAGACCGGGAGGGAAACATTGGCGNGGGACCTCAGCTATNGNNCTCATTGNNNACAAGATCANAGCGAGTAANAGNGTCAGNTTACGNAGCATANTGCTCGATTACTTTGGATGNAGAATGACCGGTAGNTCGGCGTAACCCTTGACGAAATTTGACANTATNCTNACGGGCTCTCNAACAACCTCGACTTTATGGAACCGTCTTANAATNTCTTCCCAAAGAATGCGAAGTTGCATTTCTGCTAGCCGATTGCCCATACATCGATGGATACCAAAGCCGAATGAAACATGTTGACGCGCATTGGGTCGATCAATGATCAACTTGTTGGCATTCTCGAAGACACGTTCGTCGCGATTGCCAGACACGTACCACATGACTACCTTGTCGCCGGCCTTGATCGATTTGCCGCGAAATTCCATGTCGACTTTAGCTGTTCGTCGCATATGNGCCAGCGGTGTTTGCCAGCGGATTATTTCAGAAACCATGTTTGGGATTAAGCTNGGGTTCGCNCGCAGCTTNNGGTATTGGTCNTCGAATTGATTTAGGGCCAGGACACCGCCCGAAATTGAATTTCGNGTGGTGTCGTTACCGCCNACNATCAGTAGCATCAGGTTGCCCAAGAACTCGTCCGGGCCCATGTCACGAGTATCTGGATTCTGGGCTAGCATAGTTAACAGATCAAAACCTTCGTGCTCGGGGTTAACCCGTTTTTTGCGTAATTCCTGAAAATAGGCCAGACAGTTTTGAAGTTCGATCTGCGCTTCTTCCCACGAGTCGACATAGCCGGAGCGAGGACCCATTACGCCGACATCAGACCAATAGGTTAATTTACTTCGTTCCTCGTAAGGGAAGTCGAAGAGCGTTGCGAGCATCCGGGTGGTCAATTCGATGGATACTCGTTGTACCCAGTTGAATTCCTCGCCGATCGGCAAGTTATCCAGTATGTCTTCGACACGACCTCTGATCAGTGATTCCATTTTGGCGAGATTAGGTGGTGCAACGACGGGTGCGACAGTCCGTCGCTGCTCGTCGTGTCTAGGCTGATCCATCGAAATGAAAGCAGTTGAACTGGCCCCGGGTGTGTCGACAATTGTGATGCTGGGCTCACTGGAAAAACGGTGGTGATCGGCTTCGATGTCCTTGATAGCTTCATGGCTCGTTACGGACCAGTAGGGACCGTAACGGCTATCAGAGTGGAAGTGAACAGGATCATCTTGCCTAAGGCGTTTAAACAATGGCCAGTGGGCATCGCTCTGAAAGAGAAAATGATTAGAGACATCAAGCTGATCAAGAGAAGCGCTTGTTGCGAATGCTCGTGCAGTTTCTTCGGTTGCGCTTTTATAGTCAAAAAATGTCATCGCCGGCCAGCTCCTAAGTCGCTCAACCTGTTATACATGAATTCTGAGGCTCACTCAAAAACATAGGGTTCGAGCGTCTCCTGTGCAGCAACGCGGATCTTATGCCATCGACCTCCACCATAGTAGGCGAGACTGCCAGGCTTCGCTTTGCCCTCACCGTTGTAATAGGACAAGCAGTCGCGTAAGGGAGCGCTGGCAAGATCGACATCATGGCAGTGCTGCGCGTAGTTATCTTCTGCTTCGGAAGTGACGTCGAAAATCTGTGCTTTTTGTTCCCTTAGTTGATTCAACATCCAAACGGTGTAGTCGCTATGNGCATCGATNGCATCAGTAAANTTAAAGCTACCGCCTCCGCCCTGCGGCCCCGTCATAATGAATAGATTCGGGAAACCCTGGCTATGCAGTCCAAGGAATGTCTTGGTACCTTCTGCTTGCCATTTTTCATTAAGGACTCGACCCTCGCGTCCCTGGACCATGTTAAAGGTTGAAGTAGCCATCCATTGAAAGCCTGTGGCGTAGATCAAAACATCCAAGGGGTACTCGGTTCCTTGATGGACTACGCCTCTTTCGTTGATTTCTTCGACACCTCTCGGTGCAGTATCTACCAGTGTGACATGTGCCTCATTGAAAGTGGGTAAAAATTCGTCGTGAAAAGTGGGTCGTTTGCAGCCGTAAGGATAATAGGGTTTGAGTGCGGCAGCTGTNGCTGGGTCGTCAACGATTTCATCAACCCTTGCNCTGATNTGTTCCATGATTCGGAAGTTGGANTTTAGTTGTTTNGCGANCATTTCTTCGGGGGTCAGCTTTNGGCTNTGTTGTTTTCTTTCTTTAAAGTCGTCAACTTTTCCNGCCAAGTAGTCGTCATTGGCCTGGATAGCAGTGCGCCCTGCAGATATTTTGGAAAAACGTTTCCTTCTGGCTCTTGCCCATCCAGGAGTCTTTGCCCAATCTTCACGTTCCTTATCTGTTGTTTGTCGCTGATCACGTATATCAATGGATGATGGTGTACGTTGGAACACATGAAGTGATTTCACTACCTTGGCGATTTCGGGAATAACCTGGACGGCAGTNGCTCCGGTGCCGATTATACCGACCCGCTTNTCCGTTAAATCGACGTGATAGTTCCATCGTGATGTATGGAAAGACTCGCCTTTAAACTTTTCCATTCCGTCGATCCGGGCGAGTCTTGGTGTGGTTAGCACCCCATTGGCAAGAATCACGAACCTTGCCTGCATTGCATCTCCTCGATCTGTCTTGACAATCCAGCGGCTGTTGTTCTCATTCCATTCTGTTGCCTCGACGGTGGTGTGAAATAGACAACGTTCATAGAAACCAAACTTTTCGGCCATCGACTGGCAGTACTCGAGTATCTCGAAGCCTGATGCAAATTTCATGCTGGGCACGTAACCCATTTCCTCGAGAAGCGGCAGATAGCTATACGCTTCGACATCACATGCTACGCCGGGGTAACGATTCCAGTACCAGGTGCCGCCAACNTCGCCGCCTTTTTCGCAAAAACGTACATCTTTGAAACCCGCTTCGCTCAGTTTATGCCAAAGNAACAAGCCCGCGAAACCAGCGCCCACAACCAGTATTTCGCATTCATCATCTAGGACAGACCTTGGGACAGGGTCATCAGAATAAACGTCTTCCAGATACTTGCTGAANTCACCGTCCATGGACATGTAGTTGGCCGCGCCACGCCTTTCTTCCTTGAAATCGCGATATCTGGCCTGCTCTTCGGCGTTGAAAACAGCGCCTGGTGGTGCNTCGGGTAGNGTTTTGAGGCGCTCCTCTTGCAACAANGAGTAACCTTTACCTTGGATACGCTCTGTGGCCTTTGCGGCTCGGGTATTAAATATTTTNAATCCTGTAATAGGATCTGTGCTGATGGCCATGGTTAGTCTATCTTTAGTTATTTATTCCTAGTCGTNATGTTAACGACTTTCTTAGCTTGGTTTTGGTANACGCCATNCAACTAATATTAACCGATCATTACAACTAATTTTGTAATTAGTTGGGTGTTATCGCATGANCCACCTAAGCGAGTCAGCGAAAATNGAACCCCCNTGATTAAGGCTGTGGCCTCCCTTGCCGAATTCGAAGCGGTAGTCGTAGCCAGCGTAATTTAGTGCGTTGGCCATGGTTTTGTTAGCCAAGGCCCAGTTTCCGAATGGAGTATCAGCATCGTTCTCATTACTGGTCAGGAAGACACGTATCGGTTTTTTTGGTTGGCTGCGAATCATGGCAGGGTAATTATGCCCCCCCCAGATATTTGTAAATGATCCGCAGTGGCTTATTACTCGAGAGCACTGATCAGGGTGTTGCCACGCCGCAGTAAAGGCGGCGATTCCACCGCTGCTGATACCGCAAATGATCCGTCGGTTTGGCTTTGAGTTGATCGTTACACCTGTTTTCTCTTCCACAAANGGCAATATTTCTTGAAAAAGAAAATTGCCGTAGTCTGGAGTCAGACGGTCATATTCGAGACTTCGCTGGGCTTCGATGTCTCCNTAGGACTCAATAGGTCTNTCTTTAACGGGTTCGTCAGGCACACCAGGNTTTATGAAGACGGCAATCGTTGGTTTTATCTGTCCTTTGCCGATCATGTTATCGAGTACATTTGTTGCTCTAACTGGTCCGCGCCGAGACAAATAGAAGGTTCCGTCGTTAAAGAACATGATGCCCGGTTGGTTACCAGTCTCTTTTGGGACGTAGATGTGCAACAGGCGACGGGTCCCTNTGAAAATGGAAGTCGCTGACCAGTCTTCAAAACGTAGCACGTNGCCACGTTCGGATTCCNGTAGAGCGTCAGCTTCAGGGCATGGTGTGTAGGAGGCATCCCAGGCNGGATCATTATTAACACCGTTTTTTCGGCCGTTGATTTCAGCTGGAATTGTGGTTTCCAGACCCAGAGTGGCAAAAGTATATNTGTCTAGGGGCATNCGAATACCTTTTGGGGCAAGTTGAGACTGCAGGCTTTACCTGTCAGGCGGACACTATGATAATGAAACCATGGAAGAAACAGGGATAACACCAGAATCTACCTCAAATATGAAGGAAGCCTATGTTTTTCTCCGTCGCGACGGCGCGGTTAGATTCNGCGGGGTNGGGTCTGGTNCTGAAGATGCGGAAGGNNTAGGTCGTGATATTTTTGGTGAACNGCTTGTTACCATTCCAGATGCTGCAAGGGTCTTTGTTGGAGGTGAAATGGATCGGTTTGAAGAAACCGATCATCGGCAACCGATGATGCCCCACACTGACGGATTTGCTTACGGCGAGTGTTTTCCGGATTTTATCTTGCTGAGCTGTGTTCATGCCTCTGTGGTCGGAGGTGATAATTTCCTCGTAGATGGTTATGCGGTGCTCAAAAATATAGCTGCGAGCAGACCGGAGTTGGCGCGCGATCTTGAGACTGTGGCAGTCGATCAGACTGAGGAAGGCATGCAGATGTCGCACTCTCCTATCATTCAATTCAACAGCGCGGGACGTAAGCTTTTGCGTCGTAATTTTTGTCAGAAACCNCTNTCGGACAGTATGCNACCTGATAAGGATCTTGAGATGATTGAGTCTTGGACGAAAGCTGTGGACGCCGCGGGTGTTTCCGCTCCTCGCTTTAAACTAGGACCCGGGGAAGCCCTGATTGTAGATAACTATCGAGTTCTGCACGGTCGTGATGGCTATTCAGACCTGAATCGCATGATGTGGCGAGTCTGGATCTGGACGGAGGAAGCGATGGGCACACCGCCAATGCCCCTGCATTCAGATTCTCGCTACGCTGCCAAAAACTAGCGCTCTTTCAATTGCGATTATCGGTAGGCTCTCGTTTTTAGGCCTGCCTTGATTTCCAGATATTTTTTTTACATATGCTGTAGCGTCCATAGAAGTAGATAGCAAACAAAGAGGGAACTGCTGCGATGGGTCCATCGTCCTGCCGNAAGAAATTCTTCAACGAATACATCNTTATCCAGAAGCTCTAGCTTTCGTGTTTAGTGGTGGGGATATTGGTAAGTTGATGATTGCTGTTTAGCTTGGTTTTATCATGCGGTGACGATATTTGAGGTCCTGCAATATTGCGCCTTTACATAGGACGAAACGATACGATGCAAAGAGTTATCCATCGTGCTCGATGGTTATATGCTGATTAATAAGAACCGATACTCTATATTGGAGTAATGTTTAAAGTCGAGAAACCTAGGTTGTGCGAAAACCCCCAATCCATTGATCCTTATGATGTTGTTATCGTAGGTGCAGGCCTTTCGGGCATGTATCAATTAATCAAGTCGCGAGAGCTGGGCCTGCGCACTCGTGTTATCGAAATGGGTTCAGACGTTGGAGGTACTTGGTATTGGAACCGATATCCGGGCGCCCGTTTTGATTCGGAAAGCTATAGTTATGGGATGTCTTTTTCTAAAGAGCTTCTTGAGGAATGGGATTGGTCTGAACACTTCTCCGCACAACCAGAGACACTGCGTTATTGTCAGCGCATCGCTGAAAAGTTTGATCTGAAGCGAGANATNGATTTCGATACAAGAGTGACCGGNGCGCGTTACGATGAGACNCAACATATTTGGCAAGTATCGACTTCTGAAAACCAACTGNATTGCCGTTTCCTTGTAACAGCGGTAGGTGTGTTCTCAGAGCCNACGTTACCAGANATTGACGGCATGGATGACTTTCAGGGTGATTCTTGGCATACCGCTCGCTGGCCTCATCGAGCTGTCGATTTTTCCGATAAACGTGTTGCTGTTATTGGCACNGGAGCTACCGGCGTCCAAGTCATTCAGGAGGTAGCCAAAACCGCAGACAGTTTAACCGTTTTTCAGAGACGGCCGAATTACTGTTTGCCTCTGGGGAATAAACCTATCACTGAATTAGAACAAGTCGATATCAAGAGTCGTTACCAAGAAATATTCGAACGCTGTGCCTCCACGACTGGGGGGTTTTTGCATGCTCCAGACTCGAGGCTGGCTTTGGAAGTTTCGGACGAAGAGCGTGAGGTGACATTTGAGAAACTTTATAACACTCCGGGGTTTGCGCTTTGGCTCGGTAATTTCCGTGATTGCGGAACCGATCAGGNAGCGAATGACATGGTCTCGGATTTTGTTCGACGCAAAATCTCTGAACGAATAAATGATCCCATCATTGCATCAAAGCTGATCCCGACCGACCATGGCTTTGGTACTCGTCGAGTGCCGATGGACAGCGGTTATTATGAAGTTTATAACCAAGACAATGTGAGGTTGGTTGATTTGATTGAGACCCCTTTTCGATGTGTTACTGCNAAGGGGATTGAAACGACTGCGGAGGATTTTGAGTTTGATATCATCATTTACGCAACGGGTTTCGACGCTATCGTGGGTTCTTTCAGAAACATGGACATCCTTGGAAGGGATGGTGTTAATTTGAAGGATTACTGGGCGGAGGGCCCCATTACATACCTAGGAATCCAGGCACCTGGATTTCCCAACCTGCTCACGCTAGTTGGCCCGCATAATGCGTCTACTTTTTGCAATATTCCTCGGTGCATAGAACAGAATGTCGAATGGGTTAGTGATTTGCTCGCGTTTATGTATAAAGAGGGGCTCGAAACTGTTGAGGCAGCATCAGAGGCCGCGGCATCCTGGGTCGAACATTCCGAAGAAATGGTTTCCATGACTCTCATCCCGACAACTGACTCCTGGTTTATGAACGTGAACCAAAATCTTCCTGAAAAGAAGCGGACGTTTCTTGCCTATGCGGGTGGTGCGCCGCGCTATAAGCAAAAATGTGATGAAGTCGCCGAAGCAGGCTATACCGGTTTTATCTTTAGCTGAGGTTTTGCTCAATCATAGTGAACCTCGCTAAGTATGCACAGTAAACCGCTTCGTTGCTTATTGCCAAGGCTATTGGGTTGTTTAAGACATGATAGCCTTTAATGTGAAAAATCTTTGCGTTAGATTTCGCGCTGCTGTTCGACCTTCTTTTTCTGTGTTGCTTACTTTCATCTCCGTCTGTTCACCTTTGGTGCAAGCCAAACAGGGGATTTTCGATGGATTTTCACTGGCTGGTTGGGAAGTCATGGGAGATGCACGCTGGTCTGTCACTAACGGTGTTCTGACGGCGCTTGGTAATGACGGTTATTTGGCTACGGAATCAAGACATGACAGTTACCGACTGCAAATTGAATTCAAAATCGATCCAGGTACGAACTCAGGTATCTTCGTTCAGTGCCAGAATCGTGAAAACATTTCACCACTCACCTGCTTCGAGATCAATATTTGGGACGCTCACCCGAGACCAGAATATAGTACCGGAGCTATAGTTACGCTGAAGCCACCTCTGCATAAAATCGATACGCTTGGCGGCTGGAATCGCTACGATATTCTTGTGACATCAGAGATTGTTAAGGTTGTGCTGAACGATGTCCTTGTCTCAAGTCTTGATGCCCCGGATAAGACTTCTGGGTTTATTGCTTTGCAGCGCAGTGGCCAGGGTAAGGTTAGCTTTCGCGAGATTAGTTTGGTTCCGCTGAATCAACGAAAAAATTGAGCTGGCCAGTCCCGTAATTTCTTGAATATTGAATTGTTGCCCAGTCCGGGTATTTCAACTGCCGGTATCTCTCCTATAAGGATTGCCCAAAGGAAAATCGGCCCTTCGATAATTAGTGTAAATAGGCTTAAAACAACTGCCGCGAGCCAGGCAATGTCTGACCAAAGCGCAGCAGGTCGAAAAAAAAAGAGTATAGCGAGGCTGCCAAAGGTGGTAACGAACCCAGGCCAGCTCATATCTATAAATTGTTTGCGGGAATTTGTTCGTGAATCAAAACTGAAGAGAAAAGGAGAATAAATGGCCTTGGCACGACTAAGGGCAGCGCCAGTTGCGAGGCCAGCCAAGTAGTGTGACCACTCGTGCATCAGATAAATCAGCAGTCCTATTCCAAGCCCCATTATTGTCTGCACAGCGATATGTCCATTGTCCAGCAGGAATGTGAAAGTAACTATTACGGTCAGACTAAGATCACGAATCACGAACTTTTTCATGGCCTCATTCTACACGGGTATGGTGCGGCTGCAGATGGTAAGCTTTGCGAACGATCAGAAGCTAGGAGGCTAGGAGACTATGAGTCTTAAGCGAATCCATCATGTTGCTTACCGCTGCAGGGATGCGCGTGAAACAGTGCACTTTTATCGGGACATGCTCGGCATGGAGTTTAAATTAGCCATGGCCGAGGACTCTGTACCGTCGACTGGAGAGCCTGACCCCTACATGCATGTTTTTATGGATGCTGGCGCGGGAAATGTTTTAGCTTTCTTTGAGCTGCCTAACTCGCCGGAAATGGACCGGGATCAGAATACCCCTGAGTGGGTTCAGCACATAGCTTTTGAAGTGGATGATTATCCCGAGTTAATGAAGCGAAAGCAGAAACTCGAATCATCTGGATTAGATGTGCTCGGGCCCGTTAATCACGGGATCTTTGATTCGATATATTTTTTTGACCCGAATGGCCATCGTCTTGAATTGGCTGCCAACAAAGGCACAGAGGAGCAATTGCAAGCGTTGAAAGATGTAGCTGATGATATGCTTGATGAGTGGGCTGTAACAAAACGGGCGCCGCACCACGCCAGTTGGGTGCATGAACTCTAGCTGTCTTGATCAATCTCTTAAGAAATTAAGATGGATCGGGTAATTTATCTCGCGCAAGGCTCATGATATTGCGATTGCCGCGCTGCCAAAATAGCTTGAGTGTTACCGAATTTATTAGCCAGCTTTCATTTGACCTGATGAGTTGATCAATGTAATAACCGCCTATCGTGTAGTCTGCGCTGCCCTGAGCGTTCTGCAGGAAATGTTCGGCTTTCATGTACATGCGGCAGGATGCCACGTCTCCACAGACATCAACGATTGGGTTTGTCATGACATGTTGAGTAGCATCAAGCCCGTTCATCAGTTCGCTAACATTTGCAACCCATGCGTCGGCACTCAGTGTAATGGCGGGTAAGCCGCTATAGTCGTAGAAATCCATTGTAATTTCTTCGGTAAATATTGATCGGAGCAGATCGAAATCTCGAGTGTCGATACCCTGTGCATATTCATATCGACGTCGGGTGATTTCATTAAAGTCATGGAATTCCATCGGTTAGCTGCGCCCGCCGCCGTCAACCGTAATAAGAGTGCCCGTGGTGAATGAACTGCTTGGACTGGCGAAGTAAAGGGCCGCACCTACGATTTCCTTGGGATCGCCTCCGCGAGGAATGGCGCGATTGCCTTCTTGACTGGCTTCGAAAGCTTCCAGATCCCAGGCTTTAGATATGTCCGTCAAAAATGGACCAGCTGCAATACAGTTGACTCTTACTGTCGGTCCGAGTGCGTGTGCGAAAGACTGTGTTAGCGAATTTAGGCCTGCTTTAGCTGCCCCATAGGCGGCCGCATTTGGTGATGGGTGGAGTGATGCGGTGCTGCTAATATTGACTATGCTTCCGCCTCCAGACGCGGCCATCTTCTCGCCTGCATAAGCCATGGCTCTAAAAGGACCCTTTAGATTGACATCGATAACCTTGTCAAACAGAGCCTCAGGAACATCGGATAGTTTGTCGTATAAGGGTGACATACCAGCGTTATTGATAAGGATATCAATTTTTCCAAATCGATCATAAACTGAATCGATCATAGCCCTAACTTCCTCCCAGTGACCGACGTGGCAGCCGTAAGCCATTGCCTGTCGACCCATCGCCTCGATTTCCTTAGCGACTGCTTCGCAGGCGTCTGCCTTGCGACTAGTGATAACGATGTCGGCGCCTCTGGCAGCCATCGCCAATGACATTTCTCGACCAAGACCACGACTGCCACCGGTTACGACAGCGACGAGTCCACTGAAATCTAATAATTGATCAGACACGACTTATTTCCTCCTATTATTGCCCCAGCAACGTAGCTTTATTTTTTGGTGGTTAGATCAGTCAGGTAACCCTAGCACGCGTTTAGCGATAATGTTGAGTTGTACTTCTTTGGTTCCACCCGCAATGGTCAACGATTTTTGATACAGCCAGCGTTTCATCGCCGATAGGTGCTCTTTGTCAGAAACGTCTTCCCACTGGAACGCGCTACTTCCCAGTGCCTTTACGATTAACTCATCGCCATCCTGAACGTTAAGTGCATTGCTCAGTTTGACTGCAGAGCTTGCGAAACCGGGTGCCAAGGCTTTTGTCTCTTCCACCACCCTTTGTCGAGTGGCTTCAATTGACTGACGAGTCATTTTATAACGGATGAGATGGTCACGAATATTATCGCTCACAGGTTCATTTGCTGAACGATCTTGGTTTTTCAATACTAAATCGAGGACATAGTCTGAGCGGTCGCGACCACCTTCTGATCCTGAGGTATTGATACCTGCATGGGTGGAACGCTCATACTGGAGTAAACGTTTTCCTACTGTCCAGCCATTATCGATACCACCTATCAGATCGTCCAAGGGTGCGATCGCATTTTCAAAGTAGGTTTCGCAGAAGGGGGATTCTCCAGAAATTAGGGCGATTGGAGAGACTTGGACGCCGGGTTGATCCATGTCAACTAGGATCAGACTGATCCCATTATGTTTGGGCTTCTCTGGTGAAGTCCGACACAGAATAAAAATGTAATCGCACATGGTTGCATCGGAAGTCCAGATTTTTGAGCCATTGATGATCCAATTGTCGCCATCTTTAACTGCCCGCGTATTTAAGTTCGCAAGATCAGAACCAGCACCTGGTTCAGAGTAACCCATAGCCCATGCGCCTTTACCCGCGCTGCAGACAGCTAACCACTTAGCTTTCTGGGATTCGGTACCGAATTCGAGAATAGTAGGACCGATATAGTTAACGCCGCGCCCTGTCAAAGGTGGGCGTGCTTTTATGCGCTGTAGTTCTTCAATAAGTACGCGGTACTCATCCCTGTTAAGTCCCGCTCCTCCATATTCTTTTGGCCAGGTAGGTGTAGTCCAACCCTTCTCTCCCATGCGGTCAAGCCAGAGTCGAGTGTCTGGATTCAACTCAATTTTGCTGCTGCCAATTGGTACGTAACCTGGATGTCGAACACTTTCTGGACAGTTGTGGGCTAGCCACTGGCGTGTTTCGTCTCTGAACTTCTTTAGGGATTTCATGTGGGGATTTACACTGTAATCAGGATTCCAGCATACTCCAGTCGGTAATAGGAAACCAAGAAAGATGGTATGTCTATCAAAGCAATCTTGAAGTGGACGATTTTGGCTTTCACTGGAATCTTTATTGTTTCTGTTGCTTACGTTATGGCAACTCGTGATGCGACTAACGCCCGTGTCGCTCAACAAATTCGCGATAATCCAGAGGGTCAGCTGGCTCAAAAGACAATGCTGTTGACGCTAGAAGATCAGCGTATGTATCCGGTCAACTTTCTCCGCGAAGGCAAACATGTCTACTTGGGTATTGATGGCTTGTGGTGGCGCGAGTTTGCAGACGCAACCCAACCGGTGACGATGTTTATTAGTGGAGAGCAATACATTGGCAGCGCGCAGACGATTCTGGATGACCCCGAACGAAAGGCCGAGGTATTCAGTCGGCTCCGACCTAAGGTGCCTGGATGGCTACCTGACATTCTAGATGGCAAACTCGTTGTCATTAGTGTCGAAGAGTAAAAAACTGTTTTTTTTGTTCCTCGTCCCAGATTAGATCGCCTTGTTTGTCAATCGGATCTGAAGACAACACGACACGTGCCTCGTTGATCGGATCCTTGGCATTGGCAATCGCTCTCCGACCGTCCTGCGTATCGAGAATGTAAATGACATTGACGGGCTCAGAGTTTCGATCGTATTCCACAGTATAACTAACGACTGAGCAGAGACCATTGGCTTCTGTCGCTACTTCCAGCGCTTCCTCTGTGGTCGGTAATCTATATTGTGTTAAACCTGTGGCCTGAGTTGGAATTTCATTTGCGTGCGATAAGAGTGTTGCGGCGTGCTTTGTGTTTGCCATACCAACTCCGGTGATAAGAATACGCTGACTAGGTTTTTCTCTGAGTTGCTCCAATGCGGTTGCGAGAGCGTGCATTACATAATTGTTACCCGGTCCGCCCGCGTAAGCCAATCCGCCTGTGATGGTGAAAGGTCTTGGATCGTCTTGTTTGATATCAAGCGCCGCTAGCGCGAGTTGGATGGGTGCGGGGAAGCAGCTGTAAAAGTCAAAAGCATCGATATCTTTAGTGTNCAGGCCACCGTACTCTAGAGNNGCTAGTAAAGCCGTTTGCATCGCGGNACTGTGACTTAGCGAATGCCTTTGTAATGGGTTCCAGATTTCTTCTGCGCCAGCCCCGCCTAAAACCGCTGCTGCTGTTNAACGGAGATGNGGATTTTTGGCAAGGAAACGGTCTGAGACAATAACAACCGCTGCCGCTTGATCAACGTCCATAATTGCATTCATGCGTTTGGTATAGGGGAAGGAAATCATCCTGTTTTCGGTGGTGACTTCAGCGATGTCGGAGGCTGAGGGAGCATCCCGAAACCAAGCATTCGGATTATGTGCTGCAACCTTTGCGTTTTTGTTCAGTAGAGCAGCCGCCATCCTGATTTGCTGTTGCGCGCTGCGCTTGTTTGCGTGGCCTATGGCATTCTCTAACAAAGGAAAAACCTGGATTGGCAAACGTAGTCCGTGACGAGACTCCCACTCNGAGGTAAACGCCTTTTGCCCCCGCATNGGGCTGANTGACTTATCTCGTGCTGGCCAGTCTGGTTCCTGACCTGCTCTNACCGCTTTGCGTCGCGTTCTCATAGCCTCCGCACCCATGATGATAGCGGTCTCGAGCCGCTTCTCTCGCATAGNGATGGTAATATCGTGGAGGAGGTCTTGGGGAGTTGTACCGCCTGCTGGTTTCCAAATTGTCGTTATCTTGTCGTCACANCCAATGTCTCTGCTAATCTTCTTNTCGAGGTCGGCNTAAGTCCAAGACAAGGGGTCTACGCAAGCAATAGCATCTAGCTGAGTTGCGACAAGGCCGGCGTCAGCAAGTGCTCTTTTTGCGATCATGCCCATTTGTAAGCGTGGNTGNGGAGCTGTGCGGGTGTCGTGATAACTTTTCTGGGCTTTGCCTATTAAGTAGGCTGAGACATTGGACAAGCGTAACTCCTTATTTGCACTATTTGTAATTGGAAAAGCGAGTTGTATGTTGGCCCCGACTAGTATGGTCTCAATTTACCTGATTACCTTGCCGCCGGATTCTTTTCGCGATTTCCTTGGAATAATAACTCTAGCGATCTTTGCCTGCGAGATAAGATTCAGGTCACGCATTTATGNGGTCGAACCCAAGGTCTGCTAGTTGATGTCGGTTAGACCTGAATTGACTCNCGTTGGAGCAATCGCGCGGTGATTAGCGCAATTCCAGCGCCTAGCGCAAAGCTGGTGAGGAACGAATAAATGTAGGCGTAGCTGGGCGTTTCCTTCATGCCGAGCACGTCTGTAATCAATATTAACTGCCCCATCATCGGAATTGCATACATCCAATCTTGCGTGGTGAAAGGATTAAGGATCATGATAAAAAATGGCACCATGGGTAACATCGTCAGGATGCCAATATAGCTTTGTGCGTCTTTAAATGACTTCGCGAAGATNCCTAGCAACATTTGCATGCTNGTCACTAGCAAAGCGATAGGGGTAGTAGCGAATATTACCAGTAGAGTTTGTTCCNTGGTGATACGAAAGTTCAGACCGATCTCTCTCAGTGGCGCGTAGAGCAGGGCTGCGACACAAAGAACAAGTGTCATAATCATACCAGCAGCTGCAAAAAGACTTGAGGCGAGCCATTTGCCGAAGACGATATCGTATCGGTGTATAGGGTTTATTAGCAGAGGTTCCAGCGTTTTCCGTTCTCTTTCTCCGGCAGTGCTGTCGACGGCTATTCCCATGCCTGATACGAAGGCAGCAAGTATGATGTAAAAAGGNAGAAAGTTCAGTGCTGCTACAGCTAATTGCTGCTTGCTGGCTACATCGATATCCTCGGTGTCAACGACTCTCATAACCTGCGGCGAAACTCCTCTANCGATCAGGCGTAGAGCCGCAATCTCATTGCTATAACGACGAATCAAGAACNCTAGACGNCGATAAGTCGACGTAGTGTCGGTGCGAGAGCCATCATTGACAATTTNNACGACGNCGATTTTCATGTCGGCGAAGCGTTCACCGTAATTGTCGGGGATAACCAGAACCAGTTCTTTCTTTTTCTCTCTCACCGCAGTCTTGGGATCCCCGTCGAAAGCTTCAATTTTGACATTTTTTTCTTTTAGCCAATTGATCAAAGCCGGGGCATTTTCGATGCCGGACACGGGGATGACCGTTTCCTCGGCTTGGTTCTTCAGCTGCGCAAATATCGTAACCAGGCCGTAGACTAAAACGGGGGCCATGAGCGGGAAGATGAAGGCTGAGAACACCGATCTTTTATCCCGCAGACCGTCAAGCATCTCTTTCTGAAAAACGGTTTTTACCGCGGTCACTTCATAGCCTCAGATTCCACCAGCTTGATAAAAGCATCCTCGAGATTTTCTTCTTGAGCGAATGCGCTTATTTGCTCGGCACTTCCCGTCGCGACCACAGCGCCCGAAGCCACGATGATGATTTCATCACACAGGCGTGCGACCTCATGCATTAGATGACTGGAGAAAAGTACGGCAATGTTCTGGCGCTTAAGTTCGGTAATCAGTTCCCGGACCGCGCGAGTAGTCATTACGTCTAGGCCATTGGTAGGTTCGTCNAGTATGACGTTTGCAGGTTCATGAACGAGGGCGCGTGCAAGGCACACCTTAGTCCGCTCTCCCTGCGAAAACCCCTCCACTTTTCGATCAGCAATATTTTGCATGTCTAGGAGGCCAAGGAGTTCCTCCGTCCGGACCTCCAGACGTTGCTCAGACATGCCATGAAGTCTGCCGAAATATTTAATATGTTCCCGAGCAGTCAGTCTGACATAAAGTCCACGCGCATCTGGCATGACGCCCATTATNTTTTGTGCAGCGATCCTGTTAGTCCTTGTATCGATACCATCCACTTTGGCAGTGCCTGAATCCGGCGCGAAGAGTCCGTAAAGGATCCTNAATGTGGTCGATTTCCCTGCACCGTTAGGGCCAAGCAGGCCAGTGACTTGACCATTTNGGGCTTTAAAAGACACATTCCTGACAGCCTCCACATCGCCAAATTTTTTCTTGATAGCGTCGACCTCAATCATTTTTGTCTTCGCTGAAGGATACCGGGCCGGCGAATGACGTGAAGAATGCTAGGCGTTTTAGGTTAGCTGTGCAGCCCGCGTTTACGTCGGCAGGCGTTGGATTTGAAAAGAAACTTGCGATAATTTCCGGCACGCAGCCCTGCGTTGCGACGCCGTGTCCGACGCCTGCGACGACTACGTGTTGAGCATTGCTGAGTGTTGCTGAAGCTTCCCAGGCATATTTTGGAGGTGTGACCGGATCTAGTGCTCCAGATAGCAGCAGTGTTGGGACATCTGAATTTACTGGCGTGAAATAGTCGTTTGGGATATCGCCCTGAGGCCAGAAGTTGCAGATGGGTTTTAGCAGGTCGTGAATCTGATTATTGAATCGGCTCGTGGCATTGGCGGATTTAGTTAGACGCATATCTTCAGCGCAAAGTACGGAAGCCATCATGCCAGAGTCGATTATTGGTCGCTCAGGCTCGAATACTAGAGCCAATGAAGCTAGTGGCTGATAATTGCCTTCATAGGCCTCATAAATCGCCAATGGAATCAGTGTTGAGAGTAATCGATCGTAAAGAACGTTCCGTATTACGCCACTAAGCATCTTTGCGTCGACGGTGACTTCCAGGTGCTCGCCAGTGCGAGAATGGGGGAGAGAGATTTTTTCGGGGGCTCGTTGAAGGCGGTTTGTTAGAGAGTCATAGTGAGCAGCTAACAGGGGGAAAGCATCGTTACAGCCCTCTTGTTTATGACAGTCCTCTAGTAATTTTTCGAAGGCCGCGTCTGCATCGATCGCTATATTGGCAGGTATTTGCATCGTGGTTGGGACCAGACCATCAAGCACAGCACTGCGAACTGTGTTGCCGTGCCGTCGCATATAGACCAGGGCAGCGCGAGTGCCGTATGAGACTCCTAGAAGGTTAATAGACTGATAACCGAGGTATGCTCTGACCTCGTTCAGATCATCCATAGCAACAGGTGTTGTGTAATAAGCCGGATCTGCATCGTAAGCCATTAGGCAGGCTTTCATTAGTCGTATGCTAGTTTCGAGTGATTGATCTGAAGTCTTTATGAAATTATGGTTCTCATCGCTGAAGTCACAGCTAAGGGGATGCGATTTGCCGGTGCCGCGTTGATCGACCAGCACAACATCCCTCTCTCTGCGGGTTTCGTCGAGGCTTGAGAAAATAAAGGCACCCGCGTCGACGGCGGACTGTCCTGGGCCACCGGCTAGAAAAAAAATCGGGTCAGGTTTTGTGACCGTGCTGGTCGCGGGCAGCAGCATAATATTTAGAGGAATCACTCGACCGACAGGGTTTTCTGGGTTCTCAAGTACATCGAGGGTGCCGCAGAGCGCATCGGCTACGATAGCAGAAGCCTGGGCTAAATCTGGGCGGTCACAGTCGCTTAGCAAACTATGGTTGGGCTGCTTTAGGGGTGCCTGGATTACTCCAAACTCGCATCCGGCGGCAATCAATAGCAACGACAGGGTAAAGAAACGCATTAATCTAAGATAGTCGGTCAACTAGAGACGGTATCGTGATAGGAGTAGATGCCATATGGGATGGGGAATTTTAAATGTGGGTTCATTACTTCTAAAAGGTTTGATGCGTTATCCCTTACGACCTCAGGTTACAGATTTCTAGAGTTTTGTCATCAAAGCCACGCACCGTCAATTCTTTCAGGCAAAACATCTTCTGTAAAGTTGGGTCTTTCATCTTCGGCGCGTGAATGAGTTAGGCGGAAGGAGTCGCGTATTGGTAAATTCGCTTGGTCAGAGTAACAACGTCCATTTTATTGGAGGGGTAATTGATCCAGTTAAAGCGGATTTTTGCTATTGGTTGGCTTGGAAGTCTCTGTCCGAGCGTTTTCCCTCGTAAACGCGCATGTCGATGGCACGCCAGACTGACGGTGTGACTTTGAAAAGTAATCTGGGTTCAGTGCGCATATTTTTGTAAAAAGATTCGACGGCTGCATTATTTGCGGGGTCACTTTGGCCGACGTATTTTTCGGCGAGACGCCTAGATATTGGCCATATATCAAAAGAGTCGCGGCCTAACAGTTCTGCGTGCCCGTCGACAGCGACGAAACCCGCCAAAGGACTAAGGGCCTCGATGCAGAGTGAACAGCGAGTATCGTTCTGCAACTGCTTGCACCAAACTCGGTTGTCTGTGCCTGTTAACCAGAAGCATTCAGATTCATAAAGCCACCAGACGGGTACTGAGTATGGCATGCCGCTGCGTCGCAGCGAGGTGATGACGCCTACATGAGCTTCTTTAAGGAAGACATGTTTGTCTGTTTCCATCATTCTCGGCATGGCTGTCCGTCGAAATCAATGAAGTTACAGCTAACTCAGTTAATACTAGCTTTGAAGAGTGTCTGTATTCTGTTCTTTATTACCATTCGTTGAAGTGCATTACAGTATCGACAGAAGGGCGATAAGCTTTCTTGAAATCCGTGCCTTTGGTATAGGCAATGGGAATTAAAGCAATTTGCATGTAGTCATCGTATGGAATGCCGATAATGTCTGCGACAGCTTTTTCTTGCATGAGGTGCAGTGTGGTCCAGGCAGTACCAAGGCCGCGAGCGCGTGCGGCGAGCATAAAATTCCAAGCCGCAGGTATGATCGAGCCTAGAGTGCCGGTTTGTGCAATGATGTTGCTAGTCGCTTCTGAGTCAGTTCGTCCTGCTATGCATGGGATGAACAGGACTGGGGCGCGTGCCATGTTGTCTGCGAGATAATCAGCGGAGGACGCTGAGCGTGTCTGGCTCTCAATTAATGAGTCGTCTCCGCTTTCTTTATGCAATTTGTGTATCGCAACCGGCATATCCTTATAAATCTCGAAGGCTTGCCGGTAAATATCACCGATCTGCTCTTTCTTTTTCGCGTCAGTAACAAAAACGAATTGCCACCCTTGTGCGTTGGAGCCTGTAGGTGCCTGGACGGCAACTTCCATACACTCCTTAATGACTGATTCGGGAACAGGCTTGTCAAAATCAAGTCTCTTTCTGACAGCTCGGGTGGTACTTAATAATTCATCGTTACTTAGTTCTAGCTGCGGGTGTGTCATCTTTTAGTCCTGATTGTGAGGGGGNTCNCCTGGCCCGCNGCGCGCGCCAGTTTTTAGATGATAGCAGCTTAACGAAATTATCTGTTNGAGCCAACGGGGCGCGAGTTAACGTCCCGTTGGTGCGCCTGCATTAGGCGAGGAATTGATTTCTGATTTGCGGATCAGTTTTAAAAGCTCCGCCCAAGGCGGTTGTNTCAGTCCGAGAACCTGCATCCATGACGCCCCTAGCCTTGACGCAGTAATGCATGGCGTCGATACGCACTGCAACGTNGTCTGTTTCTAGAAGGGTCTGAAGGCTGACCATAACCTGTTGGGTGAGCCGCTCCTGAACCTGAGGTCTTTGGGAGAAGAAGCGGACGATGCGATTAATCTTAGATAGCCCAATTATTTTATCACCCGGTATATAAGCCACTCGTGATTTGCCATCGATCGTGACGAAATGATGTTCGCAAGTGCTAATAACGCTGATGTCGTCAATTTTGACCATCTCTTCGACATGCATTTTGTTTTCGATGACGCTGATTTTGGGGAAATTGTCGTAGTTGAGGCCGCTGAAAATTTCATCAACGTACATTTTTGCAATTCGGTGTGGTGTTTCCTCAAGACTGTCATCTGAAAGGTCTAGGCCAAGAGNGTCNGCGATGTCCGCGAATGCTGCNTTNACCCTGTCNTATTTTTCGTCGCGAGTCAGGTGAGAAGCTTTCATGGGGGTCTCAAGGCCGCACTGTTCTAGCGCGATTCTTACCCGCGTTGCATCGTCCTGTGTGATATTGATAGGGGCTGGGGACCCTAATTGCTCAGCAATCATACTCATGTTGTTAGCCTCTCTGTAAGTAAATTAGCTGGGTGAAAAACTTAGGAAGGGATTAAGCACACTTTTTAGGCCCTTTAGCTTGATAGGAGCTTCAAGTACGGATAAGCAAATGCAATCGTCATTTTGTGCAGCCATCGGGCGATGGGATTCACCGGGTTCTCTCACCAAAAAGTCTCCCGGCTGATAGACGCCGTCCTCATCAGAAAAGCTACCTTTGAGCACTACCGTGATTTCCTGTCCTCTGTGGTCGTGGTCAGGTACCTTGCCACCTGCGTCAATCTTATGCAATGCGAGCTCATAACGACGTTCACCCACATTGATCGGCGCTGCGCGGAGTGAAGGAGACAACTTGCGCCACTTAAGCGATTGTGGCAACAAGCCACTAACGAACGGTGGAAGTTGGTCTGCGATAGCGTCTTGGCATACCACATTTTTTTTGCAGTTATGCTGTGACTGACTTTCCGGTTCGTCAATACGCGAAAAGATGCCATCGAGAAGCTCGTCGGAGATCTCCTCGCAGTGTTGGTCTAACAGGTGACCGCCAATGTCCTGAAGCGACTTGGATGTTGAAGCACAAGCATCGCAAAAATTTAGGTGGGCTGTGACTGCTATGGATGGAGCAAGCTGCATGGAACCTGCGCTGTACTCAAGGAGCATTTCTGTCTCAGGGCATTTAGTTATCATTGTTGTTCTCCNGAAGTGCTGCTGAGATTGATTCGTAGTTTCGCTAAAGCGAGCCTAATACGAGANTTAACGGTGCCAAGNGGAATGTCTAAAGCCTCGGCGATTTGNTGACCAGAACGGCCATCGAAATACATCATNCNTAGGACNTCGATTTGNTCCGGTGGCAAAGTTTTGAGNTGATCNTCGATGGTGCGACTGTTTCNCACTCGCAGCANNGANGAATGAGGTGANGGNGCGTCGGCCTCNTCATAAAGGTCATCAGCNGTNAGCTCCGTCGTNTTTTCCTTGTAATGCTTNCGTATCCAGTCGATTCGGGTATTACGAGCGATGGTGTAAATCCAGGTGCTCGCTGCAGCGTGGGATGGNGAGTAAGTGGGAGCCTTGCGCCACAGCTTTAACATGGTTTCTTGAACNAGNTCCTCGGCGTGTTCAGGGCCCACNCCATCCGATTTAAGCAAAAAGCCTTTTAGGTANGGTGCAAAGTGGGNAAAAAGCTTGCTGAAAGCGTCCTTGTCTTGATCAGTGCCGACCTTGACGATTAGTTGGTCCCAATTTTCTTCCTGCGCCGCCAATCCTGCCCCTGCGCTGATTCTTGAAGTCATAATGGCTCGTGCTTTTAAGTCTAACAGTTTGTACGCAACGGGTGTTGAAATGGATCAGCTTATTCTCTTAACCACTGACTTAATGGGGTATCGAGTTGTTTGTGATGCTGATAAAGCCGAAATCCTATGTGCACGCTTTTAGTATCCGTGGATACAAGTGACCTATTCGGAGGTCCTTCGTAGAGGCGCAGCCTCTGATCAACGTCGTAGGCAAGTGTTATCTCTGGAATCATAAGCCGNNCTAGCCAATTGGCAGGTTGGACGCTGATNATCTTGCCCGAGTCATCAGACTTTAGCGTCNTCAATATCACCTTGATGAGTCTGGGGTTGCCCGCTACCGCAAGGCGCAAGCGCATTGGTTCGTGGACTTGCAGAGTGGACCAATTGGCTCGAATAAAACTATCGAAGCCCGCGTCCATGATGATGTCTGCGGCCTTCTCCATTGTAAAGGTCAGTTTCTGTCCAGGGTCTGTTCTNACTACCTCCAGCCCGCTACTAGCATTCCGCACTGTGATTTNTTGGGTTGATAGGTAATTGTACTGTTGAATGTNGGGGTGCTGAGAAAGAGCTGGATAGCTGAGGTGTTTTTCAAGTTTGAGTTTTAGATCAGGGCTAAAGTAACGAGCGATGTGTGAACCATCACCAAAATATTGGTGGTGCTCAATATAGANCATAGTGTTAGTGGCGTCCCGTGCAATACCAACACTATGATCTACCGTGGTACCAGAGAAGTGATCCTTGGCGATCTCGTTTCTGGCTGGTTGGTATGCAATGACAAACGACGCGCTCACGCAGATAGTAGCTGATAGCAGGTAGTAGGCTAGGGCGCAGACGGTTCGGGTCAAGATGCTATTTAGANGTGCTACGGGGCGTTTGAGGCCGCTCTAGGAGAAATGTCGGCTTCTTGCTGCCACGAGTAAAGTTGGAGTTTAGAGATATCGTAACCGACTTTCTCAGCTCGTTTAATCAGCTCTGCAAGTTGCGATTCAGGCAGTGGGTAGTGCCTAGCCATTATCCACAGATAATCGCGTTTATTGCGACCAATCATCGTGATTGAGTAGTCATTGTTGAGATAAAAGATCCGATAGTCAGCTTTGATGGGCCAAATAAATTGCATACCCCATACGGCGTTAGAACTAGGGTCATCTATAAACCCGGTTGAAGAAAGCTGTCCAGCGGAGGTTGGGCTGTTTGACTTTTGGTAAGAGAAAAGAGTGCTTACAGTGCCGTCTGATTCAAGGGTGTAGTTTTCGATAGGCGCAAGGGCATTTCTCTCAACAAATGTGGGTATTCCAGCGATGACAAACCAATCACCCATGAATCGTGGTAAGTCGACGTGGTCGACGGTAGCCAAAGGTTTTTCCATGTTAGTACACCCCCCGGTAAGGAACATGAGTATCGCCAGAACAAGTTGTATGCACGTTTTGGTCTTCACAAACGAGATACGTTGTAACCTTTATGTCGGATCATAGAAGTGGATAATTTTTTTACGGCGGATGATCCGCTTTGAGTGAAGTCTCGTAAGGATGTTGGCCAACTTAGGAGAAAAGTCGGTGGACAGTTTGCAGCAAATGACGTCGAGTGTTCTGAATTTGCCCGGGAGCGCCGAATCGGTTCCCTTTGGGTTGATCACTGTCCCCGTTTTGGCTTTTTGCGAAGCGCTACTCGGATTAGGTTTGTTCGTCTCTGGCATTATCCTGGTAGGAACTTGCCTATTGCTCGTAAATTCAGACCCAGGGCTATTACCTCAAATACTAGTTTTAGCGTTCGCAGGCGCTCTAAGCTCCGATTTGCTCGGGTACGGCATAGGTTACATTTTCTCTGAACGGGTTATGCAAACCCAATTGATGAGTCGTTACGGCGATGCGAAAGATAGATTCCGCAGCTTGGTGGACCGATCTATGTTGTTGGCAATATGCACAGGCCGCTTAACGCCAATGCTTCGATCACTAACACCCTTTCTGGCGGGCAGCTTAGGAGTGCGACCTGCTAGATTTGTTATTTTCGATTTAATTGCCTGTTCCATATGGGTCACAGGTCTTGCAACAATCTTAACGATATTGCCCGGAGCCATAGACCAATTATGAGACTTATAGCCTGCTTACTGATGTTGTTACTTTCTGGACCGACGTTGGCGATCGAGACGCCAGATTTTGAGGTCATAGGTGAAATTGAAGA
>NZNP01000146.1 GCA_002694945.1 Gammaproteobacteria bacterium | reverse complement strand
TGGGGGGCAACAATATGGAGGAATTAGAAATCTTTTGAATGACTAGAACTGCGATGGCAGCCAAAATGGTTCTGTATGTTAAAACTGACAGTGGCGATGCCCCGTAGTCATAAGACAGCTTACCTAAAGTTGAGTTTGCGGCAAAACTTATTGCAACTATGATTATTAAAATGGTTCCTGATATTTGGTTTGATGAAACAGACGGCACGTATGCTCTAATCCTTCTCATTCTTAACTGTTAACCTACGCTGTACTGGAAAAAAATGCAGATTATAACGTTGAGCTAAAAGGCCCCATAAACCTTGGGGGGCCTTTAACATAATAATAACTGCTATAGCACCTAGGAGAATAAGGTACCAGGACCCAAATTCAGATAGGGGTTCTCTAAGCAAAAAGAATATTATTGTTCCGATTATAGGTCCCTCTATCGTTCCAATACCACCTATTACAACAATAAAAATTATTGTTGTGGTCCAGTTAATATCAAAGGCTGCACTTGGAGTTATTCGGAGTTTCGTTAAATAAATTAACGCACCAATAGAGGCTGTGCCAAATGCAGATATTACATAAACTAATAGTTTTATCCTAAAATTATTCACGCCCAAGCTACTAGAAGCCTCTTCAGAATCACGTATTGAGGTAAGAGCTAACCCATAACGCGAACGAAGCAAAGCATATACCCCAAAAATAACTACTATTACTACCGTGAGGGCTAGTAAATATATAGTGGCCTCCCTTTCCGCTCGAGAGGGAGCTATTGATTTGATAATTGAAATTGGAAGACTCATACCTGAACCGCCACCTAAGGACTTTACCTGTGCAAATCCTAAAAGAAACACTTCGGCCACTACCCAAGTCCCTATGGCAAAATAATGTCCTCGCAATCTAAATACTAAAAAAGCTACTGGCAAAGAGACAATTGCCCCAATTATTCCAGCTAAAGGAATACTTAAAACAGCCCCTACCCCAAAATTAATAGTCAAAATAAAAAGTAAATAACCCCCTATGCCAATAAATGCCTGTTGTCCCACAGATACCAAGCCACCATATCCGGCCAATAGATTCCACATCTGTGCCAAGGCGAGAAAATAAAATATTTCCCCAAGTAATCGCATATCGGCTCTACCCAACCACAGTGGCCCCATAGCTAGGACAAAAACCAGTATAGCGGCAAATAAAATTCCAAAATTACTTAATCTAGTAGAACGTGAAACAGTAAAGGACTGTCCCCCCTCAATTTTGAGGTCATTCTTATTCATCTCGGGTCCTCGGAAAAAGTCCGTTAGGTCTAACAACTAAGATAATGAGAAAAGCAATATGACCAGCTAATATTTGAAATCCCGGATCAATCTTTGCTCCAACATTTTGAGCTACACCTAATATAATACCCCCCGCTAGTGTTCCCCATATAGAACCTAATCCTCCAATAATTACTGCTTCAAAGGCAAAAATGAGACGAGAAGGTCCAATAGATGGATCAAAATTTGTTCTAATTCCAAGAAATACGCCAGCAACACCCACGAGAACCAAGGCCGTCGCCATGGAAAGACCAAAAATGTGCTTATGATTAACCCCCATAAGTTGAGCAGTCATTGGGTCATCAGAAGTTGCTCTAAAAGCTCTTCCCAATTTTGTTTTACTGAATATAAGCTGAATAATCCCTATCATACCTATTGCAACAATAAATATTATTAATGGTAATAGACCTATTTGGAGATCACCAAAAATTATGATGCTTTTTGTTTCTAGTGCACCAGCCTTTAGTCTTTGAGGGTCAGCCGAAAAAATTTCCAGTAGTAAGTTTTGCAAAATTATCGAAATACCAAAGGTGACAAGTAGCGGCGGTAACAAATCATCCCCTAAGGTTTGATTGAGTATTATCCTCTGAAGAAAATATCCAAATATAAACATAAATGGCATAACAATTAGCAAACTGTAAAAAGGGTTCAGCCCTAATGTTTCCATTGCAACCATAGCAACAAATGCAGATAAAACTATAAGGTCCCCATGAGTTATATTTACTAACCTCATCACACCAAATATTATGGCTAGACCTGCTGCAAACATTGCGTATAAGCCGCCCGTAAAAAATCCTTGAATTATAGTGCTTAACCACTCAGTCATGGGAACTCCCGAAATAGGCGGATGAAATTTGTTCTTGTGTTAGTTCGTTAGGAGTTCCTACGAGGGATACTCTCCCCTCTTGGAAACAGTAGACACGGTCAGATACAGCTAAGGCTTGATTTATGTCCTGTTCAACAAGAAGTATTGAAATACCCTCCGATTTAATAGTAGGTANAATTGTATAAATATCCTTGATAATAATTGGAGCNAGNCCCAATGACAATTCGTCAAGCAAAATTAGCTCAGGNTTAGACATTAGNGCCCTTCCAATGGCAGTCATTTGCTGTTCTCCNCCACTCAATGANGTACCNGGCACAAACCTTCGNTCGTATANGGCCGGAAANAGTTCATAAATACGTTCNAAGCTCCAGTTTCCTGACCNTCCCTTGTANTTCCCCATAAGAAGGTTTTCTTCTACATTCAAGCTTGGAAAAAGCTTTCTTCCTTCAGGCACCATTGCAATTCCAAGCCCCACAATTTCAGAGGCTGGAACCCCTTCTATACTATTTTCCCTATAATGTAATTTTTCCACCTCAAAGTCGACGAGACCAGTTATCGTCCTTAAGAAAGTGGACTTTCCGGCCCCATTAGAACCTATAACAGCGATAGTTTCCCCCTTATCCATAGTGAAATCTATATTAAAAAGAGCTTGGAAATCTCCATAAAAGGCTTTGAGCTGCTTCACCTCTAAAAAACTCATTTTACACCTATTCCCATATAAACTTCCTGTATTTCTGGGCTCTTAATAACTGTCTCAGGATTGCCATCATCTAATTTTTTGCCAAAATTGATCACGATTAGTCGGTCAACAATAGACATAAGTGCGTGAACAATATGCTCTATCCATATTATAGAAATATTTTCAGTCCTAATTGAACTTATTGTGTGAATTAATTCTTGTATTTCTGGCTCCGTTAACCCGCCAGCAATTTCATCAAGCAATAGAACTCGAGGACCAGTTGCAATTGCCCTTGCCAACTCCAGTCTTTTTCTCTCTAAAAGTGTTAATTGGCCTGCTAAAGTATTTGCTTTTCTTATTAAGCCTGTAGTTTCTAGTATCTGTACACACTTGTCATAGCAATCGGCTTCACGTTGCTCGTTGCCAAAAGCTCCCCCAACCAGAACATTTTCAAATACTGTCATTCCGCTAAAGGGGTGCGGAATTTGGTATGACCTCCCAATTCCCATCCGGCAACGATAATGAGATGAAAGTAGTGTTATATCTTTACCACCAAATTTTATAATCCCCGAGTTAGCCCGCAGGGTGCCAGAAATTAAATTGAATAGCGTACTTTTTCCTGCACCATTGGGGCCAATGATCCCTAGTGCTTCCCCTTTTTCCAAGTGAAAATCAAAATCATCAATGACTTTTAGAGAACCAAAAGATTTTGAAAGATCTGTTACCTCAAGAATAGAATCTGTCATTAAATTAGGAATTCCAGTAATCAAATAGTAAAAAAAAGGCAAACATCACAATAGTGATGTCTGCCAAAAAACATATTAGTTTTTCTAACTAAGCGGCTTTAAATCACCACCAATAGGAATATTCTGCGCTTGCTTATTTTCTACTATAGTAAGGTCATACTTAAACTTGCCGCCAGATTGACGTTTCCACTGGCCTCCAACGAGGGGTGTACGACAGGCATTTTTTACTGGATTGCGACGATCACCAAATTTCCAGGAAACAGGACCCACGATAGATTCATAATTCGTATTTTCTATCGCATTCAATATTGCATTGGGGTCTCCCGGATCACCACATCTTTTTAAAACATCTATAGCTACCTCAATGTTAGCATGTTTAAATCCCAAAGGTTGTGTCCACTGACGCCCGGTGCTTGCCATGTAAGCATTAGCAAAATCCCTAGACGTTTTTCCCGTTAAATTGGATTTAAACGGATGTGAAGGTGACCACCATACTTCCGTAGTCAAACCATCACCTCTATCCCCAAGTGCCTCTATAGCAGGAGGAAATAATAAGGCTTTGGCAATAGTGGCAGCTTTAAGCTGTTTTGTGAGTCCTTGTTGAGCTGCCTGGGTCCAAAAGGTTGAAAAATCCGGTGGGGTTGCAATCCCAGTCAGTATTTCCGATCCTTGTTTCTTAAACGTATTTATTTGAGCTGTAAAATCTGTGGTACCTGGCTGAAAAAGTGGGGGCTGAACATAGGCAAAGCCTGCTCCTTCCATTGGAGGCTTAAATCCTCTTTTGGGATCACCACCTACTACACCGTCAGCATCATTAACCATCAAGCTGGCAATTTTTTTATTTGTACCGAGCATATTCCACATATTCATAAACACACCCAACATATCATCGATCCCCCAAAAAAAGTGATATGTCCACTTAAACCCTTTTTTGGGAGTTGCACCGCGTCCAAAATATACAATTTGCCAGGGAGTATCTGCAGTAACACATGGAACCTCATTTGCTTCGGCCTGATCCGAAACTGGGTTAACAGTATCTCCAGAGGAAGACCCAATCATCAGATTTACTTCCTGCTTTAGAATCAATTCTGCTGCAACTTCTGCTGCCCTGTTTGGATTTGATTGAGAATCTCGAGAGAGTATTTCAACCGGAAAAGTTCTTTTTCCAATTTTAATTCCTTTGGCAAGAGCCTTATTTGCATCAGCAAGGACAAATCTATCAGCTTCTCCAAAAGCAGCTAACGGGCCAGTTTGAGGACTTACAAAACCTATTTTTACTGGCTTCCGAGCCGCATGAATAGCTGGTGCAGGCAAACCGACAGATGCTGCCACAACGGCTGCCCCGGTGCCATATTTTATAAACATACGGCGATTAAATTCATTAATTTTACTATTTTTAGTTTTCTTCGACATAATTGTTACCCCCCAATAGGTTATTAACTTATCTGTATTTCGCTACTTAATTTGTAACTAGACAATGATTGTATTTGGTTCTAGTCCAAGCATTATACGACCATATATCTCTGCACTCGGTTCGAGTAATAGCAAGCCGTGCATATTTGTCGCATGCAAGTCTCTCGAAATTTGCTGCATTGGATTATTAAGTGATAGCCCGGCTGCACCCCCCGAGATGAACAATTCATTAGAACCATCAAGAATTTGGCGCACCCCATAGGCACAGTCCATCCGAATTCTGCCGCGCATTTCGAGTGGCATTGTTTCACTAGCCTGAGCGAGCTGGTCAGTATCATCCGCCGCCCGATACAAGAGAAGTTCTCCAGAGTCAATTTTAGAGGCTGACTTGCCCAGTGTGATGTGGGTTGAATCCCATTCTTTCTGAACATGTTCAGTATAAATAACCTTTTTCCCCTCTATATTCTTCTTGAATTGTTTGACCGCGGCCCTTCCCAAGCCAGCGGCACCACCGCATAGTGCTATCGTAAGAACAGGAACTGGCTCCGCTTTATGAAGCCAACCATCGTAACCATTTTTCATGCCAGGAGTATCATGATTTAATAATCCCATAAGCGATAAATAACGATGTTCTGGAACTTGAAGATCCTTAACAACAAGAGAGTTGCTTCCTGTGCCCTGAAAGGCTGCAACGTACCAGTCGTCTTGTATATCGGCGTCCGCCGTTGGAATTAATAAGTCNGCGAGGTCTAAAAACTCACCATTCTCATCAAAAACTTCTGCGCCTAAAAGCAACCATTTTGATAACTGGCAACCTGATCCAAAGGGCCAAAACCCGTTTAAAACATAAGTGCCNTCGGATTGCTTTACCGCCTTTCCACGCGGACCGATAACAGCAGATACCATAGTATTTGGATTTTCCTTATATACTTCATCCTGAGCCTCATATGGGAAATGTGCTAACATCCAACTATGCGCGTGCATGACACCAAGAACCCAAGCTGTAGCCGAACAACCCTCAGCAATAGCGCTTAAAACATCCAAATGAGCCCGCATTGATAGCTCGTGCCCCCCGCAACGGCGTGATTGAATTACGGTAAGCAGCCCTTCGTCACAAATTCTTTCCATATTCTCGACAGGCAGCCTTCTAGCCTTTTCGGTATCGGGAACGCGAACACGNAGTTCCTCGGCAACGGCTTGGGCTTTTTCTGTCAGAACAGCAGAGCGCTGTTCTAATTCATCTGTATCATACACCCCTGGTATATTGTCTAACATCTCTAGCTCCTCCTCCTACATTTACTAAAGTAATAGACCTATATAAATCATATCTTGGCTTTGTTCCCTTCTCAATCTATTTATTTTGTTTTCATATGAGGATTTTGCTAGCTACAATTCTGGCTTTATTAAACCTGAACCAAATTAGAGGAACAAAATGACTCGGCTCGAAGAATTAGAATACGAAAAAATGGACCCTGCTCAGAAAGCTCTTCATGATGAGATTTTATCTGGTCCTAGATCTAGAATTGGTGGTCCTATGAATGGCTGGTTTAGAAACCCTGAACTCGGTTCCCTTTTGCAAAAAGTAGGAGCCTACTGCCGATATCATACAAGTTTAGAATCTAAATTGTCTGAACTCGCAATAATAGTGGTAGCTAGAGCATGGAACCAGACGATTGAGTGGCACGCACATCAACCTTTAGCATTAAAAGCTGGTTTAAACCCTGAAATAGCTAATTCTATCGAAAATCGTGAATTACCAAAGTTTGACGAGGAGAGAGAGGAAGTAGTTTACCAGGTTGCCCATGAAATAACTGAGACTAGGGTTTTAAGTGAAACTACTTATGATCACGCACTAAACATTTTAGGTGAAAAAACATTATTCGAGTTAACAGCAATCATTGGGTACTATACCAGTATAGCAATACAGATGAATTGTTTTGACGTGAAAATAAAAGAAGGCGATGAACCTCATTTGAAAGAATAAAAAATGACCAATACCACATATAATGATTTTTATTTTGAAGATCTGGATGGTTATACAGACAGATCCTTTGGTGAATATGAATTAGTAAAAGAAGAAATTATAGAGTTTGCTAAAAAGTGGGATCCTATGATTTTCCACACTGATGAAGAAGTAGCAAAAACAACTCCTCACGGAGGTTTAATAGCACCAGGTACATTCCTTTTGGCTATTCGGATACGGCTTTTACATTCCGGGGGTGTTAATCGTAAGGTCTTGGCTTCAGTTGGGTTTGAAGATGTAAGGTTCTTAAAACCAGCTTTTGTAGGCCAAAAATTGACCCTCAATATTACTTTCCAAAACAAGAGAATTTCGAAGTCTAGACCCCAATATGGACTAGCAAAATTTTATATGGAATTGGTAAATCAAGATAAGGAGGCGGTCTTGAGTATGATTGATACTATCATGATTGAGAGAGACCCTGACAAATTGTAGCCACAAAGGAGTTATCATTAAACCAAATTAATATTATTAGGCTGTAAAAAATGATTAAAGTACTAGACGTAGCTTATGCCCGATTTCAGGCGCCTGATCTAGATTTGATGGAACAATTTTTAGGCGACTTTGGCTTAACAACGTCAGAAAAAACAGAAAATGCATTGTATATGCGATGTTCTGATGAAAATCACCATACTCATGTAACTGAATTAGGTGATGCAAAATTTGTGGGTTTTGCTTTCAATGCAGCATCTTTGGAAGACCTCAATACTATTGCTAAAGTGGAGGGAGCATCAAAAATTGAAGAAATGGACGAACCGGGCGGAGGATATCGGGTTCGCATCAATGACCCTGACAACTTTCAAATTGAGGTTGTTTATGGAATAAAAACCTTACCTAACCTAACTAAACAAAATGTATTCGGTGCAAATTTTGGGGATCAAAGAAAACGCGAAGGTGAATTTGTACGTCTAAAAGCTGGGCCGTCACAATGCAAGCGCCTTGGCCATATTGTAATAAATGTAACCGACTTTGAAAAAACCAATAAATTTTATAAATCCAACTTTGGGCTGATAAGTTCTGATGAATGCGTTGACGAAAATGGAAAAACTTGCCTTGCGTTTAACAGGGTCGATCAGGGGAAAAACTTTGTCGATCATCATTGCCTTTTAACAGTACCAACTGATACGGCAGGCCTCGGCCACATAGCTTTTGAGGTACATGATGTAAACCATATTTTTTTAGGTCATGAATATCTGAAAAACAAAAAATATAAACACTCCTGGGGTATTGGCAGACATGTTCTTGGTTCGCAAATATTTGACTATTGGTTCGATCCGTATGGATTTCGCGTAGAACACTGGACAGATGGAGATCTTCTTAATATTGATACACCTGTTGGAATCACGTCTATAGCAGAAGCTCTGGAAGTACAATGGGGCGTAGACAGCAAAGATAGAAAGACCTAAAACATTTATTAAATTTGTATACAGGGAAATCAATTCTATGAATAAAGCTAGCACTATAATTATTTGGGTTTTAAGTACGGGTATTGCCCTAGTTGCAATTTATACTGCTGCCTTTGGAATCATTGATGAAATATATCAGCGTAGTCTTACTGTCGCAGTATCCCTCATTGTTGCAATTTT
>NZNP01000145.1 GCA_002694945.1 Gammaproteobacteria bacterium | reverse complement strand
GGGATTTTGACATAATCACCCGCCTCCGCATCAAATTCAAACCCAAAGCCATCAGCGCCAATAACCGTGTTGGCGTGAATCAAGCAATTAGAGCCGATCATTACATCATGGTAGATCACAGTGTTTGGCATAATCCTGGTGCCAGCACCGACAAGAACTCCTTCTCCCAAGTAACATCCCGCGCCAATCTGGGAACCTTCGCCAATCTCTACACCAGCCCGCAGGACTGCCCCGGCACCAATTGCTACTCCATCGCCCAAACTAGCCAGATCGCTCAAACAGGCCGTAGGATCCACAAATGGCATAACCAAAGGTGCAGTATCGAATAAAGTAGCGATTTTCGCCCAAGCCAACCTAGGGTTATCAGCGATAAGATACGATTTGCTATCGTCGATACGATCGGTTGCTCGGACGACGATCGCTCCCGCTTTACTCTCTTTCAGCAGACGGGAGTAATTAGTATTAAAAAGGAACGTTAACTGATCGCTTTGAGCTTCTCGAAGCCCGGCGATGCCATTTATATCAAGCTCTGCATCACCGACGCATTCGAGTTGGAACTGATCAGCTATCTCTCTGAGCTTCAACCGAAATTACTTTTCGAGGGCATTCATCTTTTCAGTGATCTTTGCAGTCACGTCATATAGCTCATGACGATAATGTATGCTCTGACGAGGCAAAATAAGATCATATTTGTCGCTCAAGACCAAGGCCTCGACAGCCTCCTGATACCGTGCAGTCAAAGACTGTATAAGTCGATCTGTCTGCTGCAACTTTACCTGTTGAACCTGCTCCACCAGCTGACCCATCTGAGCTCGCTTGACAGAAATCTCTTGTAACAGATTCTGAAATTCCTGATCACTCATCAACTCAGTGTCTTTCTTTAATTTTTCAAGCAGGCTGGTGATGTCTTTCTGCATTTCTTTGAGCTGCTCTTCCTGCTCAACAAAGGCTGCATTAATCTGCTCCATGCCCTGTTTACCAATTTCAGATTGTAAGATTGCTCGTTGAGCATCAGACACACCGATCTTTGCTTCTGCAAAGGCTGTTGACGACGAAACGGCCAAAATGAAACTAGCCAGGATAGCCAAAACGGCTCGTTTATATTGCACGATTATCTCCTCNAAATGCCTTATTTGTTGCTTGGTTTATATCTTNGTTTCTTATTGTTTTTTATTATTCGTCGGTTTTGAGTTTCATCTGCCTCTATGACTCTGATCTCAAAAAAGCACGCCCGCTTTGTGGCGGAAGCGGATATTTACACATCCCTTTCCCCTATTCAACGGCTATTAGACCAATGGCAAAAGGAAAAGTTGCTGAATGTATAACTAGAATGTTTTCCCTAGTTCAAATTGGAATGCTTCGCTCTCNTCCCCATCCTTCTCATTGATAGGAAAAGAGAGCGCAAAACTGATTGGAGCGAANCCTGTAATCCAGGTTACTGCCAGACCGGCACTGTAACGCAACTCTCCGTCTTCAAGATCAAGGCAATAAACACTGACATCGGGACAATTTGTATTGAAAACATTGCCTGCNTCAAAGAACAGAACTGACCGCATCTGACTCTGATCNTCGATAAAAGGTAAAGGGAATAGTATTTCAGCGCTTAATTCTACCAGTGCGTTCCCGCCAATCGGATCAGGATCATTAAACTGATCTTGCGGGGAAGGTGTCGCCCTCGGACCCAACGTGTTACTTTCAAAGCCTCTTACCGAACCCATACCACCCGCGAANAAATGCTTATAGAANGGGAAAGTATCNGTGCCACCAAAGGCGTCACCGTATCCAAGGTCNGATCTTAAACGAAGTACTGTAGGTCCCCAAAGAGGGAAGAAAATCTGACCGCTATAATTAATCCTATAAAATTCTAACTCACTACCCGGTATCGTCATCTCAAACGANATTGACTGAGATCTGCCAGCGGTGGGCAAGAGACCTCTGTTTAGCGCCGACATCGAATAACTAGCGCTTATGCTCAACAAGTCAAATTTATTGCCTTCTTTATTTACAAATTCCGAAATTTCCTGAGCGGGGATGATGCCTTCTTTGATATTAGTGTTTTCGTAACCAAGACTGAAACTTATTCGAGATATCTCCGATATCGGATACCCAAAATTCATGCTGACTCCATATGAGTCAGTAGAGAAGCTGGCTATGTTGAAATCGCCAAAATCGCTACGNCGAAAAAAGACCGAATANCCACGGCTGACACCATCAACAGTGAAATAGGGGTCAAAAAANGAGAAATTCAACGCCTCCTGATAATCACTTCTGTTTACGCCGATATTGATACTGTTACCAGTNCCGAACACNTTTGACTCCTGATACTGCAACCCCAAAATGAGACCAGTATCTTCTGCAAACNCAACCGTAGCGGAAATTGACCCTGATGGCTGTTCTTCAACACTGAAATTGACATCGATCTGATCCTCTGTCCCGGGAACAGATGGAGTTTCAACATTAACCTCTTTGAAAAAGCCAAGACGCTGAAGACGAATTTTCGATGCTTCNATCATGGCAGTTGATGCCCAGCCGCCCTCCATTTGCCTCATCTCACGCCTCAGCACCTCATCCTGAGTCACTGTATTACCCTGGAAACTAACCCGGCGAACGTATGCACGCTGTCCAGCATCAACAAAATATCNAATAGTTACAGTATTCCCGCCTTCGTCGACTACCGGCTCGCCGGTNGCGCTNGCAAACGTATATCCTGCATTCCCTAGCACCGCCTCGATCCGCTCTTCNGACGCNGTCATGTACTCACGNGAGAAGATTTGACCAGGGCGCGTAATCAACAGGCCACGGATCGATTCTTCAGGTATATCTCGCAGCTCNCCAGCCACATCGACCGCCGATACCGTAAACTGTTCTCCTTCAGTCACATTGAAGGTGATGTATACGTCTTCCATATTAGGTGCGATTGCGACNTGGGTTGAGTCGACCCGAAAATTAAGGTAGCCGCGATCTAAGTAATAGGATTCGAGAGATTCAATATCGCCCTGCAGCTTCTCNCGAGAATACTGATCATCCTTCGTGTANAANGAGAATAAACTAGGCAGCTTAAGCTCGAGCTTATCGATGAGCATCTCATCATCAAAAACACTGTTNCCTACAATATTNATGTGACGGATACCGGAGACATTGCCTTCAAAAACATCGACTTTGATAGCTACNCGATTTCGAGGNAAGTTAACGACCGTGGTCTCGATTCCTGCGTCGTATCGACCTTGCGACACGTACTGGCTCTCTAGGTCNGAGGCGATATGCTCTAGCGTCACTTTCTTGAAAATCTGGCCTTCTGCCAACCCTGACTTTTCGAGTCCTTCAAGCAACGCCTCTGTNTTNATAGCTTTGTTACCCTCGAACTCAATCGAATCAATGGTTGGTCTTTCCTTAATAACGACAACAAGAACNTTACCGTCTCTGCCAATCTGGACGTCATCGAAATTTTCAGTCTCAAAGAGAGACCGCGCGATACTTCTTATTTCGGCAATACCAATATCATCACCAACATTGTACGGAATCGAACCAAACACCGAACCAGCAGAAATCCGCTGCAGCCCCTCGACCCGAATATCAGCAATGACAAAGGCTTGGGCAGAAGAACTGCAGAACACTATCAGCGGGATCAATGCATACCTGATAGATCTATATATTTTCATTTTTATACTTTTAACCAATGTCGAGCGCCTAATCCAAACCAGAATTTTTAGAGTCGAGTGAGATCATTATAGATTGCTAGAAACATTATACTTACTATAAAAAACACGCCGATCTGCAGACCCCATACCTGTATTCTTTCTGGTACTGGCCGGCCTACCAACATTTCAACGAAATAGTAAAGTAGATGTCCACCATCTAACACTGGTATCGGTAATAAATTAATCACACCCAACGATATGCTAAGCAGGGCGATGAAACCAATGAAACTCTCCAGTCCACTCTCTGCTGTTGCGTTGGCAACCTTTGCTATTGTTATAGGGCCACTCAAATTCTTGGTAGATATTGCGCCCACAATCATTTTTTTGATCGACGATAATGTGAAGAGAGTGACCTCCCAGGTCTTCTCTACTGCCGGGATCCAGGCAGCGTAGACAGGATAATTAACTTCTGTTCGCATCTCAGGTGGGAAATCAACGCCCTGAACCGAGGCACCAATAAAGCCAATCCGATCATTATCTCGAAGGATTGCCGCAGGAGTAACAATTAAATCCACCGTCGCACCCTGCCTTTCAACTACTAAGTCCAAGGATCGTTCCGGATGTTCCCGGATAATCTCCACCAAATGAGCCCAATCCCGAATCTTTACAGCATCCGCGTAAAGTACGCGATCTCCTCCTAGAAGGCCCGCCAGCTTCGCTCGTCCATCTTCNGTAACACCACCGATTACAGCAGGCATCTCCGGAACCTTGAGACTCAAACCAAGATCTCTGGTTGGCGATGGCTCATCTGCATCAGATAACCAATCTGATATACCGATAACGTATTCCATTTCGGCGTCATAGNTGTCCCTGACCTTTGCCGTTAAGACAATTTCTCCAGTCTCGCCCAGACGCTCAAAGAGGCGCATATTCACTTCTGACCAAGTGCGGGTGACGGCTCCATCAATGGCAACAATCTCCTCACCTCCGCGGAGGCCTGCTTGTCCGGCTGGAGAATTTTCATCAACGTCGCCGAGCATAGGTACAACACCAGAGACACCCGTGACGAAAAGCATCCAATAGGCAGCGATAGCTAAAAGAAAGTTTGCAATCGGGCCTGCTGCTACGATCGCGATGCGCTGCCAAACAGACTTTCGATTGAAAGCCATGTGCAACTGGTCGTCAGGGACATAAGTTTCACGTTCATCCAGAAACTTGACATAACCACCAAGTGGAATCGCAGCAACCGCAAATTCAGTACCCTCTAGTTTTTCGTTGGCACGAGTCGATAACTGACCAGAGGAATCATCCCCCTCTCGCAAGTGGCCGGCAATATTTGGTGAGGGACCTTTTCTAGAAAAAATAATCTTACCAAATCCAACGCTAAATCTGATGACATGAACATTAAAGAGACGCGCGACCCAATAGTGACCAAACTCGTGGATGGTCACTAAAATTGATATGGTCACTAGTAGCGCAAGGACCGTCTGGATGAATTCGATCATAGACGAGTATTGTATTAGTTCCATCGAGCAATGTCCCTTANCTACTGNCCAAAAAACGCGCCTCTAAGGGAGTCAATTGGCAAATAACAAGTAAAAGGTAAACACCGGCGCGGCGGAAAGTAGACTATCTATGCGATCGAGGAACCCTCCATGACCTGGTAATAGATTACTGGAATCCTTAATCGATCGCCGACGTTTAAACATGCTGACCACCAAATCACCGAGCACAGAGATCATACCGACTAAAAGACAGACTCCCAAGAATACAATTCCCTCAGCGGAATAAAGATCGAGCTCGCCTGACCAGATAGTCATGCTAATTGCGATTGCAAGTACAACAAGCAACCCGCCAAAAAAACCCTCCCAGGTTTTGCCAGGACTGACTTTCGAAGCTAATTTTCGTCGCCCGAATGCACGGCCTACAAAATAGGCACCGATGTCCGCACCCCAAATAAGAAAGAAAAGAAGACAGATGACGTAACTACTATCGGCAAAAAGTTTAAGCTGTTTAAGCGCGACCCAGCCTGGAACCAAGGCTAGGAACCCAACTAACAGGACAATTTTCTGGGAAGCCCAGATGTCACTGAGGCTCGGATATCTCAAAACGAAAATCAGCGCTACCAACCACCAGAGAATGCCCACTGTGATGACATATTCTGAAGGCAGAAAATTCGATAACCCAATCGCAAAAGCCATGCAAGCGGCGTATATTATTTGCCATTCTGACTTCAGCCCAGCCAGATTACCCCACTCCCAACCGGCCACGACAATTATTGCTCCGACAAAAATAGAAAATTCAAAAGGAGGTAACANAAAAACCCCTACCAGAGCTATCGGGGCAACAATCAGCGCGGTTATGATCCGCGTCCGCAGCATCAGATTTCCATCAGATCAGCTTCTTTAGNCTCAAGTGCNGCATCAATCTGTTTGACTTTGTTATCGGTAAGCTGCTGGACGAGATCCTGACCTCGACGCTCATCGTCTTCAGTAATCTCTTTTTCCTTAAGGTATTCCTTTAGATCGCTGTTCGCGTCACGTCGAATGTTCCTGATCGCTACACGAGCATTTTCAGCTTCGGATCTAGCTATCTTCGTCAGATCACGGCGATTTTCTTCGGTAAGCGGTGGCATCGGAAGCCTAATATTNTCNGACGANGTACTCGGGTTNAGGCCCAAATCAGACTTGAGAATCGCTTTCTCAATTTCGGGAATCATCGGTTTCTCCCAAGGTGCCACCAGTAATGTACGACCGTCCTCAACAGTAATATTTGCCACCTGATTAATCGGTGTGGCAGTCCCATAGTAATCCACAGAGATATTGTCCAAAAGGCTCGGATGCGCTCGNCCTGTTCTTATTTTCGCGAATGCTGCATCCAAAGCTACCAGCGTTTTATCCATTCGTTCTGCGGCATCTTCTTTGATTTCTTCGATCATTCTTTTATCACCCTGTCGCTGCCCTGACTANTTNCCNGTTNATTCTCTAGATNTTTTAGGCNATNGATATTCTTTCAGCTTCNCAAACTATTGTATNCAACCTCTGCATAAGACCTTAATTATCTATTGAAAACCATGCCNGNTATACTTTTCGGAGCACCNTCACGATTTTCTTGATCACTCTTTGTTACCGTGGGCTTTATCTTGATCAAAGATCAGAGTNCCCTCATTTTCCCCAACTACGGCATTGCGCAGCGCTCCGGTCTGGTTCATCGCAAAAACGCATAACGGCATATCGTGATCACGCGCCAAACATATGGCTGTAAGATCCATTACACCAAGTTGACGATCAAGGACTTCATCATAGGTCAACTGGGCATATTTTGTCGCATCCTTATGTGTCACGGGATCATCAGAGTACACGCCATCAACCTTCGTTGCCTTGAGTACGATGTCCGCGTTGATTTCAATACCCCGCAAACACGCTGCTGAATCCGTCGTAAAAAAAGGATTGCCAGTCCCTGCTGAGAAAATAACCACATTACCCAGTTCAAGATTCCTGATAGCNAGTCGACGGTCATAATGTTCAACGACGCCGCTCATCGGAATAGCTGACATAACAACAGTATGTATATTAGCTCGCTCAAGTGCATCACGCATGGCTAGCGCGTTCATAACAGTGGCAAGCATGCCCATGTGGTCTCCAGTTACTCGGTCTAATCCTGCTTCATTAAGTTCGGCGCCACGAAACAAATTACCTCCGCCGATAACGAGCCCAACTTGAACACCAATACCGATAAGTTGACCAACTTCCAATGCCGTGCGATCGAGTATTTTTGGGTCAATGCCGACGCCATCTATTCCAAGAGCCTCGCCAGATAGCTTCAGCAGAACCCTACTGTACTTGGACATGGCCTTGGAATACGGCATTCGATAAAACTCCGATTTACTGATTTTAGCTACCCAGTTGCTTTTGCACCTCAGCAGCGAAGTCCTCTTCTTCTTTTTCAATACCCTCGCCAACCTCTAGGCGGGCAAACCGGATCACAGAAGCGCCTTCTTTTTCCAACAAAGCTCCGACCTTGGTGTCGCCATCCTTGACGAAAGTTTGTTCGAGGAGACTGATTTCCGCTAGATATTTTTTTATTCTTCCNTCGATCATTTTTTCCACTATCTCAGGCGGCTTACCGGATTCCTCAGCNTGAGCTGCGTAGATTTCTCGTTCTTTGGCGACGAGNTCAGCTGGCGCATCTTCTGACCTGACAACTGTAGGACTCATTGCAGCTATATGCATNGCAATGTCTCGGCCTAACTCCTCACTGCCCCCNGTCAAAGCGATCAAAACTCCGATCTTGCNATTGGTGTGGATATATTCGACAACACGACCNTCCTCATCAAATACTTCTGCTCGACGGATTGATATGTTTTCACCAATCTTCTGCACCAACGCCTCTCGTTCAGCTTCCAGCCCTAAAGCATCTATATCCGAGTTGCCAGTATCGAAAACATTACCCGTTACAGTTTCCACAAATGCCCGAAAACTGTCGTCTTTAGCGGCAAAATCGGTTTCACAGTTGACCTCAACTATCACACCCTTGCCGCCACTCACCTTACTACCAAGAATACCATCGGCAGCAATTCGGCCTGCCTTCTTCGCAGCCTTCATCCCACTAGATTTCCGAAGTATCTCTATCGCCGCTTCAATATCACCATCAGCTTCTACGAGAGCTTTCTTACAGTCCATCATGCCCAGGCCCGTTCTATCCCTAAGCTCTTTTACAACGGATGCTGAAATAGCCATCATTGAGTTCCTCTTAACAATTTAACTGGTT